>JAAZOE010000136.1 GCA_012797915.1 Candidatus Zixiibacteriota bacterium
CTTATCCCGTATTTGCACGTCGGTGGCCCGATCCAGAATGAGCTGTTCTATCCCGGGTGAAATCGGCATGACTTCGAAAATGCCGGCCCGGCCGGACAACCCGCTGTTGCCGCACTCGGTGCAACCGGCCGCCTCGAAGACGTCCCGGGTGGTGATCTTCTCCGGCGGCACCCCCAGCAGGGCGATGTCCTCGTCGGTCAACCGATAGGGTCGCTTGCAGTTATTGCAGAGCTTGCGGGTCATGCGCTGGGCCATGATGAGGCGGGTGGCCGAGGAGACCAGATAATTGGGGACCCCCATGTCGATCAACCGGTTGATGGATGACGGGGCATCGTTGGTGTGCAGAGTCGAGAAAACCAGATGCCCGGTCAGGGCGGCACGGATGGCGATCTCGGCCGTCTCGCTGTCGCGGATTTCACCGACCATGATGACGTCGGGGTCCTGCCGCAAAAACGACCGCAGGGCCGAGGCGAAGGTCAGGCCGATCTCCGCCTTGACGGCCACCTGATTGATCCCGTCGAAGTTGAACTCAACCGGATCCTCGGCGGTCATGATGTTGATGTCTTCGGTATTGATCTGCTTCAGCGCCGAATACAGGGTGGTCGTCTTGCCCGATCCGGTCGGTCCGGTCACCAGAATGATGCCGTAGGGCAGCTGGATGGCCGTGGAAAACCGCTCCAGGGCCTTGGGCGAAAATCCCAGCCGAGTCATGTCGACCATCAGGGCGTTGGGATCCAGAATTCGCATCACCACTTTTTCGCCGAAGATGGTCGGCAGGATCGAGACGCGGAGATCGACGGTGCGGTTGTCGATCTTGACCTTGATGCGCCCGTCCTGCGGCAGCCGCCGTTCGGAGATGTCCAGCTCGGCCATGATCTTGACGCGCGAGATGATGGCCGCGCGGTACTTGAACGGCAGGGGGGCCATTTCCCGCAGACTGCCGTCGACCCGGTACCGGACGCGGATGCGCCGTTCGTACATCTCGATATGAATATCGGATGCTCCTATGCGCACGGCGTCCTTGATGATCGAATCGACCAGGCGGACCAGCGGTTTGTCCTGGACCGCCGTTTCCAGATCGCTTTCGGAAAAGCCCTGCTCGTCGACGGCGACGATTTCAAGTTCTTCGTCGTCTTCCATACCGCGAAGGATTTCAGACACGCCATCTTGATCGCGGTAGTAGGTCTCGATGGCATTCTGGATGGCCTTCTCCGGCGAGATGACCGGCTGAACGTTGCAGCCGGTGATGAACTTGATGGCGTCGAGGACGTAGATGTTGTTGGGGTCGGAGATGGCCACGATCAGCGTCTTGCCCAGGCGGGAGACGGCGATGGTCGTGAATTTGCGGGCGATGTCCAGGGGAATCAGTTTGACCGTTTCCGGATTCAACTCGATGTCCGCCAGCCGCAGCGTGCCCATGTTGAGCTGCTTGCCGATGAAGTCGGACAGTTCCTCCTCCGATGTGATGGCCCCGATTTCGACCAGGGCCTCATCGAACTTGGTCTTCCGCTCTTCCTTTATGCTCAGCGCCCGTTCGAGTTGTTCCGGCGTGATCTTGCCGGCTTTCACCAGCATGGCGCCCAGTTCAGCGGACATCTATTTCCCCCAGCATGGTTCCGTTGGCGGACAGGCAGCGCGCGACGAATCGGCGGCGGGTTTCAGTCCTTGAATATGTCGTCCAGCTTGTCACCGGCCGAGGCCGCGAAATCGGCCGACACCCGGGGATGCTCGTGTTGCGCCCGGTCCGTCATCCCGGTGAAAATCTTGGTCAACTCCACGGAGGTTTCCTTGGCGTACAAGCGCACCATCCCGATCGTGGTCCGGTCATCGAAAATCACCGCCAGAATCGACCGCTCGCCGACCAGCGACATGTGAATATGGTCCTTCTTCCCCTGGTGGAACAAGACCGAGAACTCGGTCTCGCCGACCAGCCGGGCGATTTCCTTGGTGGAGGCGAAAGCCCCGGCCAGGAGAGCCGCCAGAGCGGTGGTATCCAGCGAGTGGGTGAACCCCTGGCGGGTGATCAGATGACCATCCTTATCCACCAGAAGCGCGCATTTGGCCTCGGCGCCTTTCAGCAGCTTGGTCAAAAGCGAGTCGATTCGGGTGATCTCTTCTTCGTAAATTACCAATGCATCGTCACTCACGGAGGTCCCCTCCTGTTATTTGAGTCCGAACAGCCGTCTGAAAAACGACCGCTTCTTCGGTGTTTTATCCATTCTGCGCGACGGCTCCATATGCGGCTGGCCCGTTGGGGTCGTCCGCGCGGCAGCCACGCTCCACCGGTCGCCATCACCGGCCATGGACAAGGGGCCGGCCGAATCGGCCGCCGCCGGCAACCGTCCGCTGCCGCCGCCTTCCCAACTCCGCCGCCCCGTCATGGCCGCCTCGTCCTCCGCCGAGTTGCCCGGGAAAGGACGGTATTCTCTTTGTGCCGGAGGCGCGCTGACGGCCTCCGGTATGGGCCGGCTCGGTTCACGATAGGTCGGCGACGGTCCTTCCGGCGTCGTGCCGGCCGCTTCCTCATAGGCCGCATC
>JAAZOE010000137.1 GCA_012797915.1 Candidatus Zixiibacteriota bacterium
CCACGGGGAGCCATACTCCTCCCGGTGTTCTTCCACCAGCCGCACGGCCCGTTCCCGGACCTCCCCAGAATACCTGCTTCGTCTTCCCATAACCGTAATCTCTCACATAATTCTCTCTCCGGCAAGCCCGGGGCGGTTCAGCCTGAGGGGTAGAAAATATTGTCATTTCACGCCAGGTGAGATCATATTGACCCGGGTACTCAGCCGAATAACCCAAGGCTTCGTTCGCTTGACCGGGCCATGCAAAAAACGGCATATATGCAGGCTCGCCATCAATATCAACCAGTCTGAATGTAGAATAAAATGTTACGGGAAACGCATAAGATTCACTAAGCCATGACAAATGATTAAGGGTCATAAGGCTTTGGCTGATTGAAAATTCATAATCACTTTCGGACCAGTCAAGTTCCGGGAAATTTCCGGAAGTTTTGGACCCGTCTACGAAGATATGAACCATAGTAATCGCTCTGTCAAAATGGCGGCAGATATTCTTTTTGTATTGGTCTGAATCATAAGGAGGCTCCTCCAATATGATATTGGCATCGGAATTCCGAATTATTCCATTGTCATATTGATTTCGCTCGAAACGTTTGGCAGAAGGGGCAGAAGGATCGTCTTCTACTATGCTGTCGATTGTGAGAATGGGTTTTTCATTCATATAACCCAACGCAGCAACCAAAGGATCTGCATTTCCTCTTTTGCAGCATTCTTCATCCGCATAAACATATGTTGCAAGGCTGTCTGATGTTAATTTCATTGCCCCTTGCGGCATCATGACAAAGGCAAAATAGCGTTCAGACGCATTGAATTTGCCGGTGTGGATGACGCCAGCGACCCGTATCCGGCCGCCTTTTGCCTGAATTGTGGCTTCTTGCGAAAAATATCTTGCCGAATCGGTGGTCATTAGAAGATTCGGTGAGTATAATATTTCAAGGGAAGATTCGGTGGAAATGCCGAGAGGAAAATCGACGGACTTGGCGCTGCCGATTGACCATGCTAACGCCAAGAAAAGCCAAATCGATAAACTAGACTTTTGACAGTTCATATCGCCCTCCTGCAGTCTTTGGGCGCGGGTGCCCGATGCCCGCACGAAAATTTGAAATGCAAAATCTAAAGGAATAGTGCCCAGCTCACGTTCGCTTCAAGATCTATTGTGCTCTCCCTTGAAATCACCTCCTTTTCGTAAATTACCCTAGCCCGCAATCAAGTATTGCGGTCGCGGAATATCCGGTATATCAAATAGAATTGTTCACCATCGATAAAATACCTGCTTATCGCTTCGGGTGCACCATCGATATCTATTACTATATGCCCAGCATCCGCACTCCTCAGAGACGTTACTTTCAGATCCAGGAAAGCCACGCCATATTCATTGGTATAAACGGTATCGAATAGTACTTGCCCAGGATCAACAGAATTCTGGACCTTCATTACAACAGGGATACCGGGGAAAGGGCGCCCCTGGATATCAACCACACTCAATGAAACCCACCCTCTGAATGTGTTGACATTGGGAACATCGCGCCACATACTCTTATCTTTATCACTGCATCCCCAAACGCTCAATAACACGGTTATTGTGGCGATACAGACAGCAGTGTATCCGAAGGTCTTTCGAAATTTAAAGTTTTTCATAGTATCCTCTCCGCAAGAAACGCATAGTGCCGAAACGCGCCTGCTGAATTTCTTCAAGATGAATACGCCTCGATATTACACCCGCAATACCTATATCAGTATCGCCCCCCATGGCCATCCTGTCAAGTGCTTTTTATCAATCGGTATCCCCCCTCGGGTAAGCACACCGTCGGGTACTTCATTCACATAACCCCTCGCCTTAATGAGGGGCGAATGGTGCCTTCTGAGGAACTGATACACAAATTTCATGCCCGAATTGAATTGTGGACGACAATAAGCATAATACGTTGGCGTGCAATATATTATAGTGCATTGCTTGGCGCGGTGCGTTGAGAAATAAGAACCCTTTGAAGGAGTTTTTACGAACTTATTCACGAATTTCGTAAGCGGCCAAAACCCATAATGCAAGACAATGACTTACGGGCGCAATAACTGCGCCTCGGATTTAGGAATTCGTAAATTGGTCAATTGCGCCTATCAAAAAGCCCAGACACCCATTATACCGCAAGCACGTATCTTTGGAGCCTGGTTACCATCCTTCAATGGCCAGGCGGTCAATCCAGTCTCGCGCATGTGGTCCGGCTTTGCAGGCCGCGAATAAAGTCGTATCTTTAGGCAAATAATATCAGGAATGACAACCCGGAGGGAACATATATGGGAAGGCTCCTGACCTGGCCGAATCGGGTGACGTTGCTGCGGATCGGCCTGCTGTTCATGCTGGTGTTTCTCATCTATAACGAATTCCTGTGGGCCCGGCTGTTCGCCGGATTCCTGACGATTCTGGTGATCGTCATGGACTGGCTGGACGGCTTTCTGGCCCGCAAACTGCTGCAGTCCACGACCGTCGGCAGTGTGCTCGATATCGCCGGCGACCGCGTGGTGGAGTGCGTGCTGTGGATTTGCCTGGCCGACCTGCGGCTTATCGGCGTCTGGATTCCGGTGGTGGTAATCTCGCGCGATATTTTCACCGACAGCATCCGCAATTACGTTCTCAAGTTCGGGTATGCCGGGTTCGGGGAGAAGACCATGATGCGTAGCGCCGTTGGACGGTTCCTGACCGGGTCGCCCGTCATGCGGACCGGGTATGCGGTTCTCAAGGCGACCACCTTCGGGTTGTTGTTGTCGCTATCCGGGTTGGAAAAAATAGTCCATCTCTGGCGGCCGATCCCACCGTTATGGATGGACGCCGGTCTCAAGGTCGGCGCCTGGATCGCTGCCGCCACCGCCGTGGTTTGCCTGGTGCGCGGCATACCGGTCATCATCGAAGGCATCAGGCTCATACAGGAAAAGGAGGCGGCTTCTGTCGCGAATCATTCTGCTGGACATTGACGGCACGCTGGTGCCGCCCAGTCTGGAAAAATCGTTTCTCGAGTACTTGTTCCGGGACCGCATAGTGTCGCCCTGGAATATGATCGCCAATACGTGGGCGTTGATGTCCTGGCCGCCGCGGGCGGAAACGCTGAAACTGGTCTATCTGCGCGGCTGTTCCGTCTCCGATGCGGCGACCTGGTTCCAGACTGTCTGGGAGAATGAAGTCGTCCATCGTATCTATAAAGGCTGGCATGAGGTGATTCCCCGGTTACAGGCGGACGGCAATATCATCGTGTTGCTCAGCGGCACACCTCGGCCGCTGGCCCAGCCGCTGATGGACCTGTTCCATATCCACCACGCCGTTTGCGCCGAACCGGAGATCATCGACGGGTACTACACCGGGCGTCTGCTGAGGCCGCATCCGATCGGTCTGTACAAGGTGCAGTATGCCTCGGAGTGGCTGACGGCTCACGGCCACGATTGGGATACCGTTGTAGCCATGGGGGATCATTGGGGGGATCGCTTTCTTCTGAGTAAAGCCCATCCGGTGGCCATCCAGCCCCGCCCGGAACTGGCCCGGCACGCCCGCCAACACGGCTGGCCCATCGTTGCCGACGCCAACGACAGCCGGCAAATCATGAAGTGTTACGAACTGGCGCTGCGGTATCTTCCCCCGGAAAAACTCCGGGATTTCCCCACTCGGCCATAATGGGTAACCCGTCCAAACTTGTTTGGGTAGGAAGAAGCCGCAAATGATCCCGGGCGGCTGGCCAGCCGTCCCTACCAGAAGGATATGAAGCCGGGATCGCTATTTCTTCCCGTCATCGAAGATGTTCAATTCCCGGATCGAGCCGCCATCGGCGTCCAGGCCGACGCCGAAATTGTTGTGACCATAGACCGAATCAGTCTTCGCCGGCGAAAACCAGGCGGCATCGTTGCGATACGCGTCTGATGCCGTGACGGCGTCGCCATCCTTCATCATATAGGCGTCATTCCCCGCAGCGTCGATAAACAGCCCGGCCGACTTGGCGTAATAGAAATACGGCGCCAGGGGGTTGGGGACGGCATAATCCTCCCGAAACGTCGCTGCGCCGAATCCCTGCTGGCCTTTGCCATAGACATAGGAATCATCCCCACCCATGTCGAAGAAGAAGGCCATCGACCGGATCTGCGCCAGGCCATAGGAAATGATTCTGGCTTCATAGCGGTCGTTGCCGCCCCGGTCTATGAACAGGGCGTTGGTGAAATCCCATCCGAATCCGAACGCCGCTCCGGCGGTTTCGGTCAACAGGTGTTTATCGTCGCCGGCTTCATCCAGCAGGATGCCATTGCAGAAATGCGCGCCCGAGGCTTGCGTGAAGTAGACCGACCGGTATTCATCGTTCCCCGCGCCGTCGTAGCAGATGCCGGTGCCGAACCAATAGCCGCATCCCAGGGTGAAGTTGCCGGAAGTGTAGACGTCGTCGCCGGAGATATCGACGATCGCCCCGATGCCTCCGGCCCAGCTGTGCCCGTCGGAGCCGTCCCCCCGGCGACCCATCCCGGCTCCCTGGGAGTCGTTGGCGTTGACGGCGAATTGGCTGTGGTAGTCGCCGAAGTTGACCACCGTGGACGACGGCTCGGCGGTATAGCGGTCGCGACCGGCATAATCGGCCAGCACGCCGATGCCCCCGCCGACCCCGCCCATCCCCTGGCCGTCTCGATACAGATAGTAGGCATCATCGCCCCCGCCGTCGATAGCCAGCCCGATGCCGAAATAGGCCGCCCCCTGCGACGATGTTTCCGCCAGATACCGGTCGTTTCCAGTTTTATCGAATAGCAGGCCAAGCCCGAAGAATCCGGCCCCTTGCGATAGGACCTTCCCTTCATAGAGGTCATTCCCGGCGGCATCGTACGACAGCCCCACGCCGAGGATGCCGGTTCCGCATGACGGGACAAGGCGGTCGCGGTTGGTGTAGGCATCATCGCCGCCCAGGTCGATCAGGACCGAAACGCCGTGGCCGGGCCGTGAGGTCGCGCCGGCGGCGCCGAGGTATCGGTCATTGCCGCCGAAATCGACGATCAACAGGCAGTCGTTGCCATCGGTC
>JAAZOE010000138.1 GCA_012797915.1 Candidatus Zixiibacteriota bacterium
AAAGCACGCTGCTCCCCATCGGCACCGGTCCGGTGGCCATGCTTCATTTCAGCAGTCTTCCCGGGGGTACGTCCACGGCCGTCACGCTCGACACCACGACCATCAGCGCGATCCGGCTCCATTTTCAGCTCGGAACCATCTTTGACCATGTCAAAAGCTATCCGGATTTCGTCCCCGGCCTGGTGAAGCTGGGCCCGCCCAGCGACGCCGAAGACGGCGGCGAACATGTGCCGACCCTGTTCTCGCTGGAGCAAAACCAGCCCAATCCGTTCAATCCGACGACCACCATCGCCTTCGCTCTGCCCAAGGCCGCTGCCGTCACCCTTGAGGTGTACAACGTGTTGGGCCAGAACGTGCGGACCCTGCTGAACGACCGCCTGCCGGCCGGGATCCATCACGTGGTCTTCGACGGCCGCGACGGCCAAAACGGGGAACTGGCTTCCGGCGTCTATCTGTATCGGATTAAAACCGACACGCACAGCGAGACCAAAAAAATGATTCTCATGAAATAATCCGTTTCATCGAACGATAAAAAAAGCCCCGGAAATCCCGGGGCTTTTTTTTGATGGAAGGAGGTAGGAGAAACTCACGTTTTGCGCCAGTGCATCTTCTGTCCCAGATCGTCGGTTTCCTTCTGCAGCAACAAATTACTTTCGGCCTCGAATCGCTGTCGATGCCGCTCTTCCAATTTTTCATACGTTTTGCGTTGCTTGGCCGCCTCGATCAGGTCTCCCCGACGCCGCTCGACCTCCCGCAGGAGCCGCCCCAGCGTCTCCCGGTCGGCCAGTTCCCGCTGTTTGAGCAGCAGGAAATACCGGGTATAGCCGCTCAGCCGACGGGGGTCCACCTTGCCGGTGAGCATCCGGCTCTGTTCCCGTTGCCGACGAATCCGTTCCTCCTTCGTGGCGGCGATTTTCTGTTCCTGTTTCTGCCGCAGATGTTCCGCCGCCGCCAGGTCGCGCTGTTTCTGCCGTTCCTGATGCCGCCGATAGGACAGCACCTTCTCGAAACGAAAGTGAAACCGCTTCATGTCTTACTCGCCGCGCTTGGTTTTCGGTCGGAGGTCAACAGCGCCAGTTGCGCGATCGCCTCGTCCGCCGCCACCGTCTCGTGCACGTCCTGGCGAAGGAATCGGTTGATGCCGTCGATACAATCGATGGCGTGATCGATGTCGGCCGATGAGCCCCGGACATAAGCCCCGATGTTGATCAAATCCTCAGCTTCCCGGTAGACCGCCATCAATTCCTTGACCTCACCGGCCACCTTCCGGTGTTCCGGGGAGATGACCGACAACATCAGACGGCTGACCGATTCCAAGACATCGACCGCCGGGTAATGATTACGCGTGGCCAGGCGCCGGGACAAGACGACATGGCCGTCGAGAACCGACCGGACCGCATCCGAAATCGGTTCGTTGAAATCATCCCCCTCCACCAGGACCGTGTACAGCCCGGTGATGGATCCCTTCGGCCCAGCTCCCGCCCGTTCCAGAATTTTCGGCAAAAGGGCGAAGACCGACGGCGGGTATCCCTTGGTGGCCGGCGGTTCGCCGACCGCCAGGCCGATTTCGCGCTGGGCCATGGCCACCCGCGTCACCGAATCGACCAGAAGCAGCACGTCCTTGCCCTGATCGCGGAAATATTCGGCGATGGTCGTCGCCGCCATGATCCCTTTCAGGCGTACCAGCGCCGGTTCATCGGAGGTGACCGCCACCACCACCGATTTTTTCAATCCCTCTTCGCCCAGGTCCTTGGTGATGAATTCCTTCACCTCGCGGCTGCGCTCGCCGACCAGGGCGATCACAGTCACGTCGGCGCTGGTCCCCCGGGCAATCATCCCCATCAGGACCGACTTGCCGACCCCGGAGCCGGAGAATATCCCTACCCGCTGTCCCTTGCCGCAGGTGCACGGCGTGTCCACCGACCGGATGCCGGTATACAGCGGTTCGTTGATTTGCTGCCGCCGCAACGGATGCGGGGGCGAGGCGTGCAGCGGCCGATACGCTTCGGCGGCGATCGGTCCCTTGTCGTCGATCGGCTGGCCGAGACCGTTGACCGTTCGACCGATCAGCGCCGCTCCGACCGGAACGCGCAGCTGTTCGCCGCTGGTCACCACGATGGAACCGGGCGTGATCCCCTCGAGAGTATCGAGGGGCATCAAGAAAATCGTCTTCTCCTTGAAACCGACCACTTCGGCCAGGACCGGCGCGGACCCGTCGGCCGGCTCGATCCGGCAGAGCGAACCGATGGCCACCGCCGGACCGCGCGATTCCACCACCAGTCCGGCCACTCGCGAGACCGTCCCCGACTGGGTGATGATCCGGGCGGCCTCGATGCGCTGCAAATACCGGCCGTACTCCACCGTCACAGCGGCTGCTCCTCTTCCGATCGCAGGACGCCGGCCATGATGTCGTGCATCGACTCCAGGCGGGCATCGATATCTCCCGACGGCGTCTCCACCAGACAGCCGCCGACCCGCACCCGCGGGTCGGCCTCGAGACTCAGTTCCTTGATGGCCGTATCGCGGCCCCGGAACCGTTCGATATGCTGTTCCACGATCGGCAGATGGTTGGGATGAACCTTGATTTTGATGCTGCTTTTATCGAGCAGATGGTTGATCGCCCCGTCGATGATAGCCATGGTGACTTCCGGGTCGTTGGCCGCCGCCGCAAACGTCAACCGGCGGCTGAGTTTTTCCACCATCTCCAGAATTCTGTTCTTGGCGTCGCGCAGCACCGCCTCCCGCTGGCCGACCAGATCGGTCAACAGTCCGGACAGCGAGGCGACAACCTCGCGGGCCTGCCGCTGCCCTTCCGTCAAGCCGGCGGCATAGCCCGTCCTGCGTCCTTCCTCCAATCCCTCGGCCCGCGCCGTCTGGACGGCCTCCCGAAACCGACGATCCAACAGCAACAATTCCTGCAGGGGAATCTGTTTCCGTCCGTCCGCCGTGGACGTGACCGACAGTTCGGGATAGGTTTCGTGCGCCAGGCGGGCCGCCTGCCGCTCGTCTTCGTAATCGACGTTATACCCGCCCACGGTAATCGTCGTCTCGACCAACGGCAGGGTATACACGTTAGACAATGACATCTTCCTTTCCGCCCCGGCCGGCAATGACGATCTGGCCTTCCTCCTCCAGACGCCGGACCGATTCGACCACCCGCTGCTGGGCCGCCTCGACGTCCGACAGACGCATCGGCCCCATAAACTCCATCTCCTCCTTAACCAGCACGGCCACGCGTTCGGAAACATTGGCGAAAATCTTGTTCTTGACCTCCTCGGAAGCGGCTTTCAGGGCGATGGCCAGGTCCTTGGTTTCCACTTCCTTCAGCAGCCGCTGCACCCCGCGGTCGTCCAGCAACACCAGATCATCGAAGACGAACATCAGGTTCTTGATTTCCGCCGCCAAACCGGCGTTTTCCGCCTCGATCGCCTGCAAAATGTTCTTCTCCGCTGTCGTTTCGATCAGGTTCAGGATATCGGCGATCGTCTTGGCCCCGCCCGAGACCGACAGGTCCCGTCCGGCGCTGGCCTGGAAATGGGACTCCAGCGTCGACTCGACTTCTTTGAGCACCTCCGGCGAAATCTTCTCCATCGTCGCCACCCGCAGGGCCACCTCCGACTGCAATTCGCGGGGCAACTCCGACAATACCGCCGCCGCCTGCTGCGGCACCAGCTGCGTCAGAATCAGCGAGATTGTCTGCGGATGTTCGTTCTGGATGAAGTTGACCAGTTGCCGGGGATCGATGTTTTTCAACAGGTTGAAACCGCTGGTTCGCAGCGAGGATTCCAGCCGGTTGAGAATGTCTCCCGCCCGTTTGTCACCCACCGCCCGCTCCAGAATCTCGCGGGCGAAGTCGATCCCGCCCTGCGATATGTATTGCCGGGCCATGAAAATATCATGGCATTCCCGGATCACGCTCTCCTCTAACTCCGGCGAGACCTGGCGCAGATTGGCTATCTCCACGGTCAACCGTTCCAGGTCCTCCTCCGACAGTGTCTTCAGGACCCGGGCCGACACCTCCGTGCCGAAAGCAACCAGCGCGATGGCCGCCTTCTGCGTCGGCGTCAGCGATTCATAACTGTAATCCATACCCGTCCTACTCCACCATCATGGTCTTGATGACCTTGGCGATTTCCTCCGGATCGTCCTGGGCCACTTTCTGCATCTGGTCCACCAGTTTCGCCCGACGCATCTCCGGCACGACCTCCGGAATGACCTCGGTCGTAATCGGCGGAATCGGGGCCGTCGACCGCGACGCGGCCGGCCGGGGGGGCGCGGCCGGGGCCGGCGGCAGAATCGCCGCCAGACCGGCGAAGAATTTCTTGATCATCCGATAGACGATGAACGCGCCGACCAGGAAGGCCAGACCGATGAGAACCTTTTTGATGATATCATAGTAGAACTCGCGGTTCACCTGCTGGTCCAGTTCCTGCTGTTCTTCGATCAGATATTGCTTGTCGAAGGCAATGTTCACCATCTCGATCTGGTCGTTGCGCTCCTCCGAGTACCCCACGGCGTTCTTGACGATCGCCGTCAGGCGGTCGATTTCGCTTTGCGGACGGGGCTGGTACACCATTTCCGGCTCGCCGGTGGCGCCGGGCGTCTCCTTATAGGTGCCGTCCAGCAGCACCGCCACCGACAACCGCTTGATCTGCCCCACCGGGTTGACCACCGATTCCACCGTCTTGGACACCTCGTAATTGGTCACCACCGTCGTGGACTGATTATCCTGTTTGTCCTCGGCCGTCTCCGTCTTCTTCTTGGTGCTGCTGTCGGAGTTTTCGATCTTCTGCTCCGACCGGATGGCTGTCATGTTGGGATCGTAATTTTCGGACGTCTTGGAGTACTGCTGGAAATTCAGTTCCGCCGTCACGCGGACAATCGACTTGCCCGGCCCCAAGACGCCGTCGAGCATCGTCTGCGCCTTGCGTTCCATGTCCCGTTCGACCGCCTGGGCCACTTCCAGCTGGCTGCTGCTTAAGGAGGCCAGTTGATCGCTGCCGACCGAGGACGACATCAGGTTCCCCTCGTAATCGACGATCGTGATGCCGCCCGGTTTCAGGCCTTCCACCGATGAGGCGACCAGGTGGGTGATGCCGGCGATTTGCAACTTGGACAGCGTCCCGGCATGTTTAAGCTTCAACACCACCGAGGCGGTCGTCTCCAGCTGCTGGTCGGCGAACAGCCGCTCTTCCGGAATGACGATATGCACCCGGGCGGTCTGAACTTCGCGCAGCGAGGAGATCGTCTTGGCCAGTTCCCCCTCCAGCGCCCGCCGGTAATTCAGCTTCTGCATGAAATCGGTCATCCCCAGACTGGTCTGGTCGAACAGCGAATACCCCACGGTGCCGGAGTTCGGCAATCCTTGCGACGCCAGACCCAGCCGCGCCGGATACACGTCCTTCTCGGGGACCTCGATCGACGTCCCCCCCGGCCCGATCTGGTAGGGGATCTTCTTCTCCGCCAGATACTGCGTGATCTCGGCGGCCTCGGACGGTTCCAGATTGGTGTAGAGGGGCTGGTAATTCACCCGGCCGATCCAGCCGGCGACTGTGACCGCCCCCACGATGGTTCCGGTCACGATGGCCACCAGCATGACCACCTGGCTGATGGACATCCGGCGGACGGTCTCGGACAATTGCGACAATACCTGTTTTGGATATTCCATATCAAATCCTATTTGAGACGGATATCAGGCGGCTAGATCGACATCCGGGTCAATTCCTGGTATGCCTCCAACAGCCGCTTCCTGACCTCCAACAGCAGATCGAACGAGATGCCGGCCTTCTCCACCGCGATCATGATTTGATGGAGTTCGGCTGCATCGCCCCGAATCAACTGGTC
>JAAZOE010000139.1 GCA_012797915.1 Candidatus Zixiibacteriota bacterium
CCGGCAATCAACGCATCACATGGGACGGTTTAACCGTCGACGGCCAACCGGCGGCCTCGGGCATCTATTTCTACCGCCTCACCGCCGGGGAATATTTTCAAACCCGGAAGATGGTGTTGATGAAATAGAGGAACAGTGGGGCAGATGTGGATCCGCCACAGGAGGACCGTCCACCAAATGATGTCGGGGGGCCGGATTCGACGGCCTCCCACCCCAAGTTTGTCATTCCCGCGCAGGCGGGAATCCATCTTCTGCGGTTATATTCCTGGACCCCCGCCTTCGCGGGGGTGACAATGCGTACAAAATGAACCTATTAGTCAGGAGCGCTCGCCTTCGGCGGGCTCGTGACCTACAACTATGACTTAATTTTCGGTGCAAAGTAGCGGCATTTGTGTGAAGCCGGGCGATTTCGATTATTCGATGAACAACATGGCGACGCCGATGACGGCGACCACCGCGCCGATCACCGACAGCCAGGTGGGGCGTTCCTTGTGAATGATCATCGTCAACGGAATAACTAATATCGGCGGCAGGGACATGAGCGTGGCGGCGATTCCAGCCTGGGTTAACTGCACGGCCATCAATCACAGCCAGACTCCGATGGTCGGGCCGAGAAACGCCGCGCCCATGATGGCGTATGTCGCCCCCCGGGTGCGCAATGCGGCCAAAGTCGCTTTCGTTTCTCCCCGCGTTACGGCGAGAAACCAGATGGCGATGGCGGCGGAGATCATCCGAATCCAGGTAGCCGACATCGGATCGAAGTCGGCCCCCATCCCATGCTTGGCCAGAATCAATCCTCCGGCCTGCCCGGCCGCGCCGCCGATCCCCATCAGGATACCCAGCGCCTTGGAGCCTTCCCGGTTGTCGACCGCGGTGTCGTTCTTCCGGTCCGTCGTCACCCAGCTTACGCCGGCCAGGGTGACGATGATCCCGGCGATGGCCATCAGGCTCAACCGTTCGCCGAGGAAGATGAAGGCCAGAAGGGCGGTCATGAGGGGGGCCAGCGACATCATGAGCGAGCCCTGCCGGGGCCCCAAAATCACCAAACAACGGAAGTAGAAGGTGTCGCCGATAGACAACCCGACGATGCCGGAAAGGGCCAGATAGACGACGACGTGTTGTGAGAGTCCCGTAGGGAAGACGGTTCCGAAACGAAGCAGGAGGATGATGGTCAGGAAACACGCGGCAACGAGTATACGGAGCTTGTTGACGTTATACGAGCCGATCAACCGTCCGGCGATGGAAAAGAGGATGGTTCCGCCCGACCAACAGAGGGAGGTCCCCAGCGCCGCCAATTCCCCCAGCACCATATCGGTCAATTCCCTGCGTCAGGCGCCTTTGGCCGCCTGCTTGAGGACGGCGATCAGGCGATTTATATCGCGGGCGTTGTTGAACAGATGCGCGGCGACCCGCACGGACCCTTCGCGCATGGCCGTGACGACTCCGGCCTTCAGGAGCTGTTGATGCAAGGGTTTGATGTCACCGTGGGCGGTGGCGAAGGTCAGGATGGAACTGCGGTGTTTCTTGTCCAGACAACTGGTGATGCGATAATACGGTTCGTTTTCGAGATAGGCGATGAGGCGGTCCAGCAGGCCGTGGTTGTGCGCCTGAATATCGGCCACGCCCAGTTTATTGATGAAGGTCAAGGCCCAATCGAGGGCCAGGACATGCGCCGCCGGGTAGGTCCCCAATTCGTATTGCCGGGCCGAGGATTCGAAAGGGCGGCTGAAATCGAGCAGGTTGGACCAGTTGCACTGCCAGTCGACTCCCAGCCAACTGCGCCAGGGGGCGATCATCCGTTTCTTCATGGCGTCCGAAATATAGAATATTCCCGTCCCCTGCGGCGAAAGCATCCATTTCTGACATCCGGCGGCGGCGATATCCACGTTCCATTTGTGCACCTGCATCGGCTCCGCCCCGGCTCCTTGGATGGCATCGACCACGAAAAAGAGATTCCGTTCGCGGCAGATTTTGCCCAACGTTGTCAGGTCGTTCTTGTAGCCGTTGAAGAACTGCACGAAGGACAACGACAGGACCCTGGTCCGGTGAGTGATCGACTGCTCGAACAGGTCGATATCGAAGCAGCCGTTCTTGTTTTTAAGAAGAGTGACTTTAATGCCCCGTTGCCGCAGTCCCAGCCAGGGGTAGACGTTGGCCGGGAATTCGACGTCGGAAAGCAATACCTCATCGCCGGGCTTCAGGGGCAGGCCGAAGGCGGCGAGGTTAATCCCGAAGGTGGTGTTGAAACCGAACCCGGCTTCATCCTCCCGACAACCGAATATAGTTGCGGCGTTTTTTCGGATCCGGTCGAGGGTATCGAACAGTTCCATCTGGCCGCCGATTCCGGCCATCCGGGCGGTTTGGTAATGGGCGTCCATAACCTGGTAGGCGGGGGTCGCCAAGGGGCCATTGGAGGCGGTGTTAAAATAAGCGGTCTTCCTCGTGTGGGGGAAGAGCTTGCGTACGGCCGCGACGTTAAGCATGGGACGGCTCCTAAAGAACGTAGATATAGGCGATGATGCCGTAGATCAGCACCAACTTAATCAAATACCCTGCCAGATGAAAGAGGGTGTAGGCCAGAGGTATCTTGATCCGCATCAGGGAGGCGGTGGAGTACGGGACGATCCCCATGATGAACAGGTACAGGGCCAGGACGATGCCCGCGCGGACACCATAAAATGGAATCAGGACATAGGCCCAGCTGTAGACGACCGAGGGGAGGGCCACCAGAAAGGCAAACTGCGAGACGAAGCGGGAAACGAAATACCCCGATCCCATCGGCTCCACCAAGTCGGCCGGCAGTTTGGCGGTCAGGTTCAGTTTCTTTTCCAGGTGATACCAGATCAGTTCGATCGCGAACAGGGCGATTCCGCCCCAGAGCAGGCAGGTCAACAGAAGTTTCACGCTGATCATGACAACCACCCCTGGCGTCGGTACCATTCCAAGGTGAGTTTGGCCCCGGCGGCAAAATCGACTGCGGTGACAAATCCCAATTGGGCCTGGGCTTTGGAGACATCCAGTTTCCAGTCGGCGGTCATTTCCCGGACCTTTTCGCGGGAAAAAATCGGCGGTTGTCCAACGATACGTCCCAGTAATTCGCCCATGACCGCCGCCAGATACATGACCCAGCGGGGGACCGACAGGCGCAAACCCTTTCGGCCGGTCAGTTCGCCGATACAGTCGATCAATTCCCGGAGGGTATGGGCTTCCTCGTCGGCGATGTAGTACGCCTCCCCTTTACCCCGGGCGGCTTCCATAGCCACATTGATTGCCTGCGCCAGGTCATCGACATAGACCATCTGCACCCGGTTGCGTCCGCCGGCGAGATACGGCCGGAAGCCGCGGTTGATGAGTCGGAACAGCGTGAGAATCGCCTCATCGCCGGGGCCATAGACCGCCGGGGGGCGGATAATCGTAATCGGAATTTCGTTGAAAAACGGCACCAGGACCTTTTCCCCGGCCAGTTTCGAGCGGCCGTAGGTCGTGATCGGGGCCGGAGGATCGTCCTCGTGCCGGGCCAGGCCGTGCGATGGTCCGGTGGCGGCGGCCGAGGAGACATAGACGAATTTTTTCAGGCGGGGATTGTGGCGCCGGACGGCGGTGATCAGGTTATAAGTTCCCCGCTCGTTGACCTCGCGGAAAGTCGCCTCGTTGCGGGCGGCGGTCAACCCGGCCAGGTGGATGACATAGTCGACATCCTTGACCGCTCCGGCCAGCGATTCCGGTCGGGTGATATCGCCGATGGTTTTGGAATAGGGGATGCCCGTCAGCAGGCCCAAGTCGGAGGTTTCGCGGCAGATGATCCGGATGGCGTACCCGGAGTCGAACATCAGACGGCAAACCCGGCTGCCGATGAAGCCGTTGGCGCCGGTGACCAGAACCGTCTTGATGTCGTTTCCCTGCATGCGGCCTAATCTATACGGCAGGCGCCGGCTTATCAAGAAAAACCGCGATAAATACGCTCCAAAAGGCGGTTGTCCTGCCTGTATCGCGGAGTCGGCGAACGGCCGGTTTCCTTGCGGAATCGCAAAAATACGCGGAGGTCGGCGGCAAAGCGCCGGGGAAGAACCGGCGAAGCCGTTGGGGGACATGGCCGCCGGAGGAGGCAAATTATATATGGATAAATTTAATCCATTATGGAACTTTTGACTGCGGGGCGGGTTAAAGGGAATACCCGAACGCGGACGATTATCGGCCACCGCCGTTTTTTGACGGGGCGGAGAATCGTGCGCATAAAATCTGTCGAGCCTTGAAGGTAGGAGAAAGATATGAAAAAGCTCAGTATCATGGCGATGACACTCACCACGGGCGCGTTGATCGCCCTCGGCGGTTTTTCCGCGGCCATGGCTTGTCCCGGTTCCGCGAAGACGGCTCAAAGCTGTCCGACGAGCGGGAAGGCATCGGCTCTGAAGGCGCCGGTCAAGCCGGGATTCGAGGCGGTCGTTTTAACCGTCACCAATATGACCTCGAACGAAAGCGTCGACAAGGTGACCAAGTCTCTGACGGCGATCGGCGGCGTGGATGAAGTTGCCGCCGATGCTTCCGCCGGTTGCGTCACGGTTGCCTACGACCCGTCGAAGACCAAGCCGGACCAGTTCATCTCGGCGGTGTCCAAGGCCGGTTGCCCGGCGAAGTTGGCGGTCATGGACGACAAGGTGATGCCGGCCAAGGCGGCCGACATGGGAGCCGAAGCCGGCGGCTCCTGTGAGAACAAGGCCGAAGCGATGGCGCCGGCACGCTGATCCTATCGCGTGGAGACTCATGAAGGGCGGAAGAATCGAACCGGTTCTTCCGCTTTTCCTTTGGCGCGCAGGGGAAAGGACGCTATATTTGGGTACCATGGAACGGTCTGTCGTCGCCTTAATCATCGGCCTCCTGATACTGGTTTCTCCGGCGGTGGGAGCCAAATATGCCGGGGAGCCGTTTTCGTTGGGGGTCGGCGCGGGGCCGCTGGGGATGGGGGGGGCGGTCGTCGCCGGTCCGTTCAACGCCGCCTCCGCCTACTGGAATCCGGCCGGACTGGCCTACACATCGGGGCGGCAAATCCTGACCATGCACGCCGAAACATTCGGATCGCTTCTCAACCACGACTATATCGGGTATTCCTCCCATAACGGCAAGACGAAGGGGCTGAATAGCTACGGGGCGTACCTGTACTACCTCGGCGGCGGGGGCGTCAAGATCACCGGGTACGATCCGGTGGCGCAGTGGCCGTATGTCATCCGCGAGGAAAATCATTTCGATCTCATGCTGGGGATGTCGCTGGC
>JAAZOE010000140.1 GCA_012797915.1 Candidatus Zixiibacteriota bacterium
AGAGCGACAGCGATCATGGACCGCGGCCCCATGATTAACTGGCGGCGATGGTGGCCGCGAAAGGCGGCGGCGCGGCCGGCGGCAGCTGCTATCCCGCCGATCACCTCTGGCCGTCCGGCTGAGCGGGAACGATCGGCGATGCCGGAGATGCCCCAGGCCGGGATACTGTGGAACGGGATTTTGCCTGCCGGGCATGACGCCGGGTTTGTGTATTACGATGATTGACCAGGGGGATGACCGATGCGGATAACCTCACAGATGTTGATTGACCGGACCGGTTTCGATCTGGCCAAGAGTCTGGGTCGTTACGCCCGGACCGAAATCATGATGTCGACGGGACGGCGGATCAATACTCCGTCGGATGATCCCATCGGGACCCAGCATGACCTGACGCTGCGGACGCGGCAGAACGCCATCACGCAGTACAAGGCCAATATCCATTTGGCTGGCAACTGGATGAGCAGCTACGACAG
Source organism: Candidatus Zixiibacteriota bacterium (assembly GCA_012797915.1). Lineage (GTDB taxonomy): Bacteria > Zixibacteria > MSB-5A5 > GN15 > JAAZOE01 > JAAZOE01. The sequence continues at coordinate 474 of JAAZOE010000140.1, forward strand.
CGGCCTGGGCGACCTGAAGAACATCTACAGTTCGGCCAAGGAAGTGGCCATTTCGATGGCTAACGACACCTATGACGCCACGGCCCGCGAAGCGGCGGCCGAGGAGATCGAATCATTGTTCCAGCAGGTGCTGGAAATCGCCAACGGCAACGTCGATGGCCGACATCTGTATTCCGGTTTCCGGACGCGGACGAAACCGCTGGAGGCCGCCGCCAACGGCGTTGTCTACATGGGCGACCGGGGCGTCATCAATCTGGATATCAATTTCAGCGGCCGCATCGTTTCCAATATCAACGGTGGCGATCTCTTTTTCAAGCAGTTGACCACCCTGGGCGGCGACAGCGACCTGAACGTCGGCATGACCGGAGACACTCTTCTGGCCGATCTGCACCTCGGCGCCGGGGCCGCCGTCAATTCCGGAACGGTCGAGGTCTTCGACGCCAATCGGAACCTGACCTATTCCCTGGATGTGTCCGGGGCGGTCACGGCGCAGGATGTCGTCGACGCGGTCAATGCTCAATTGGGTGCGGCCAGCAATTTGTCGCTGGCGATCAGCGAGACAGGCGCCTCCTTCGCCTGGATACCCGTGATCGGCGCGTCCAACACCGTGACCGACGACACGCCGCTGGCGAATCTCAATGGCGGCAACGGGGTACAGCTCGACCCCGGCAAGCTGCTCATCCACAACGGCAACGGGTCGATCTATTTCGAAGCCTCGATCGGTTCGGCCAATACGCTGGGCGAGGTGCGGACGGCGATCAACGACGCCCTGTCGGCGCAGGGGATCACCGGGGTTTCGGTCGGGTGGAACAGTACCGGTACCGGCTTGGCGGTCACCGACAGCAATAGTCCGCCGCTGGGACTGTTTATTGAAGAGGTATCGAATCTCAGCACGACGGCCACGGATTTGGGTATTTTCGGGTCCGTCGGCTCGCTTCTGGAGGGACGCGATCTGCGGCCGCAGGCCGAGTTCGTGATTACCGACGCGGGCGGTACCGTCGGGACCGACCTGGGACTGCTGGGGACCATCCGGCACGAATCGGCCGGCCTTGATCTCGATCCGCGTCTGACCCTGGATACGCGATTGACCTGGTTGAACAATACCAGCGGATTCGACCTCGGGCGCATCAAAATTTCTCAGGGGAACGAAATCGCCTATGTCGATTTGAGTTCCTCGGCCGTGGTTACGGTGGCCGATGCGATCAAGGCGATCAACGGCTGCGGTCTGGCGGTCACAGCGGAGATCAACGCCGCCGGGACCGGATTGCAGATCACCCCCATCCTGACCGATCGCACGCTGATCATCGAGGACGCGGACGATACCGACACGGCCTCGACCCTGGGCCTGGCCGGTTCCCCCGACATGTTGGGGTCGATGATGCTGTTGGCCACGGCCCTGCACAACAATGACCGGGGGTTGGCCGAAAAACTGAACGGCAACATGGAGTCGGCCATGTCCGAGCTGCTGAGTGCCCGAGCCTCGGTAGGGGCCAAAGTCATTCGCATGGAAACCAGTCTGAACGGGTTGGAATCGGCCGAAACCGAAGTGGCCAAGCTCCTGTCGGAGGTGGAAGATGCCGATATCACGGCGCTGGCCACGCAACTGGCGAAAGAAGAATATATGTATCAAGCCGCGCTGGTGGCCGTGGCCAAGGCCCTCCAGCCGTCTCTTTTGGACTTTTTGGATTAATGGGAATAGAGGTCTAACATGAAAGTCAACACCACGCGGTTCGGGGAACTGGATGTCCCGGACACATTGATCATCCGGATGACCAAGCCGGTTCTCGGCTTCGAACAACTCAAACGGTTCGTGATTGTCGAAACCGCCGACTTCGAACCGTTCAAATGGTTCCAGGCGGTGGATGATCCCCAGGTGGCCTTCGTGATCGTCAATCCCCTCCTGTTCTTTCCCGAATATGGCGTCGAGGTCAATCCGCGGGAGATCGATGAGTTGCGGGTGAGCGACGTCCGGGATGTCGACACGTACGCCATCGTTACGATTCCGCAGGACTTCACCCGGATGACGGCCAATTTGCAGGGGCCGATTCTGGTCAATACCCGGAGCAATTTGGCCAAGCAATTGGTGTTGGTCAATTCCACCTATCGGATCCGGCACCTGATGCTGCCGGGCGGACGACCGGAACCGGTGCATGCCGAGGCCGAGGTCAAGGAACCGGTCGGGGTGTGACTCTGCCGGTGCCGCCGACGGCAGGCGGAAACGCCGGTCGGAACCATCTACACGACAGCCGACCGACGACGACCGCTGGCTTCCGTAGGCATCGGATGATACGGAGAAACGACATATGAAAGCAGGGAAGCGGGGCAATTCGAACCGGCGGCCGGCGCGCCGCCGTTTTCAAAGACAACCTTCATCGACGGTATCCAAACGAGGGCTCTTTCCTGCCAGCCCCGACGAGTTGACTAATCGCCTGGTACAAGCCCAGCGACTGGTCGACAACGAACGCTGGGGGCAGGCCCTGACCCTGGTCGAACCGCTGGCGGCGGCAATTGCCGCCACGGATCGCAACCGCTATCTTTTCAGCCGGCGCCTGTTGGCTCTCGCCTGCAGTCAAACCGGACGTTTCGAAGAAGCCGAGCGGTATGCCGGGGAAGGTCTGGTGGTTTGTCCGGAAGCGCTCGATTTTCCCTTCCTGTTGGCCATTACCGCCGCCCGGGCGGGGAAATACGATGAGGCCCTGCGCTTTGGTCGACAGTACCTTGATCGTTGGCCGGCGGCGGCGAACGCTCCATCGGAAACCGCGCCCTGGAATTTGACCATCGACCAACGTCATCAGTTGCTGAATGCTTATGGTGTGGCGCTGTTGGAGCGGGGGCGCCCGGAGGAGGCCGAAAACGCCTTCCGTGAAGCGATCGCGCTGTGTCCCGGATTCGATTCCAGCCATATTAACCTAGCGCAGATGTATGCCAAGCAGGGCCGGGCGGAGGAGGCGCGCGCTGCGGCGGCCGCCGGACTGCGGCAGACGCCCGAATCGATTCCCCTGCGCCGCCTGGCCGAAGCCGATCGAAAACGACCCACAATTTCGGTCTGCATGATTGTCAAAGACGAGGAAATCCTGCTGCCGCGTTGTCTGCGCTCGGTGCAACCGCTGGCCGATGAAATCATCGTCGTTGATACCGGTTCCACCGATCGGACCAGGGAGATCGCCCGAGATTTCGGCGCCCTCGTGCTTGAATTCCCCTGGCAGGGAGATTTTTCCTCGGCCCGTAACGAATCGATCCATCATGCCACGAAAGATTGGATCCTCATCATCGATGCCGACGAGGAACTCCCGGCGGAAGACCTTCCGGCGATCCGGTTTTCCATCGATCAGCCCGATATTCGGATACTCTCCCTGTCCGTTTTCAACAAATCGCTCGAGACCGGGCAGGTGTCGTCGTTTCTGCCCTCGACGCGGCTGTTCCGCCGCGATCTGAATCTTCGTTATTACGGCATCGTGCACAACCGACTTAATATTCCGCCCGAAATGTCCATTACCCGTTGCCCGGCCCGGGTGTTTCATTACGGTTATGATCTCTCCGCGGATGTCCTGGAAAAGAAAAAGGCCCGTACCCGGGCGCTGCTCGAAAAACAACTGGCGGATCATCCGGATGACCTCTATGCCAATTTCAATATGGCCCAACTGCTGCGGGGATTCCGGGACGCCGACAGCGAGGAGGTGAGCCGTGCGATCATGGAGCATGCCGGGCGGGTCATCGGGAATCCGGAATCAAAAACGCCGCGGTATTTCGGTCAACGGTTGATGAGCCTGCACCAGATGGCCACGGCTCTGTACGCCCTGAAGCGGTACGAGGAAGCGGAACGGTACTGTCGGGAGGCGCTGGAAGCCAAGCCGGGGTATCTCGACCCCATCATGACGCTCGGGCATATTCACTTGGCGGCCGGCCGGCTGAACGACGCTAGGACATGCTATCTCCGCTATCTCGAAACCCGGGCGTCGTATCGGGCCGAGGATGAGACCGATAACGTGATCCTCCTGTATCTGGACGGGGTCCACGTTGCCTGGTACGGCCTGGGGCTGATTGCCGAGAAAGAGCGGGCCGTGGCCGAAGCCATCCGCTGCTATCGCCAGGCGTTGGCGGCGCGGGCGCCGTATCTGGACTGCTATCTGCGGCTGGGACGACTCTCTCTGGACAATCATGACCCGATTGCGGCCGAGGCGATGTTCCGCAATGAAGCGGAGCGGGACGAGCGGTCGGCCTGGGCCTGGTTTGGCTTGGGGGAAGCGCTGTCCCAGCAGGGCCGGGATGATCAGGGAGTGGATTACTTCCGTCGCGCGGTCGACCTGGCCCCGGATGATCATCAGATGCTTTTTCGACTGGGGAAGACCAG
>JAAZOE010000141.1 GCA_012797915.1 Candidatus Zixiibacteriota bacterium
AGCCGCCGGGGAGTCGTACGTCCCCGGCGGCATCCAGGAGGCACCAAAATGCGAGGTGCTATTTCAACAGAGACATCTTTCTGGTCAGCGTTTGGCCATCGGCGGTCAGACGATAGAAATAGATGCCGCTGGCCACACCGGCGCCATTGGCGTCCGTACCGTCCCAAGTCACCGCCTGGGAGCCGGCCTCACGCTCGCCATCGACCAAGATCTTCACCCGTTCCCCGAGGATATTGTAGACGGCCAGGTTCACCCGGGTTTTCTGCTCCAGGCGGAACGAGATGGTGGTAGCGGGATTGAAGGGGTTGGGATAATTCTGGTACAGCGTCAGCTTGTCGGGAAGGGTGAGGTCGACCGCCTCTTTGGGGGCCGGCGTGCCGCCCAAGGCCCGGCAGGCGTTGATCCGTCCCGTGCCCAGTTTTCCGGCATAGGTCGGGTTGAGGCCGTCGATGTTGTCGGTCGTGTTCTTGATCTGATCGCGGATCTGCGACCAGGTGTAGCCGGGATTCTGCGACTTAACCAACCCGGCCAGGCCGCAGACATACGGCGTGGCCATCGATGTTCCGCTCATGACGGCGAAATAGTCGTTGGTCGGGTCGGAGTAGTTGTTGTAGGTGCTGGCGATATCGACACCGGGGGCGGAAACATCGACCCAAGTTCCATAGCTGGAAAAACTCGCCTTTACATCCGCCGAATCCGTGGCCGCGACGTCGATGACGTCCGCCCGCGTGGCCAGGTAATCCTGCGTCGTGTTGTTGCTGTTGCCGGCGGCGTGACAGACCAATACACCGTGAGCGACGGCATAATCGACGGCCGCGCCGAAGCCGCTGGTGTTCGAGGAGCCCCAGCTGCAGTTGATCACATGGGCGCCTTTGTTGGCGGCATAGTAGAAGGCCTGGGCGGCGAAATCCATCCGGACATATCCCACGCCGCCAGTGGACAGCCAGCCGATTCGCAGACACATGATCTTGACTCCGTTGCCGACCGAGGACGACGTACCGTTTCCCCAGCCGCCGGCAGTACCAGCCACGCCGATGGCATTATTGGTGATGGCCCCGATGATCCCGGCGCAGTGGGTACCATGACCGCCGAAATCCTTGGGATCGTTATCGGCCGTCGAACAGTCCTCGCCTTTCTTGCATCCCTTGACGCCGGTGACCCAGTCCCAGCCGATCCAGTCGTCGACATAGCCGTTCCCATCGTCATCGACGCCGTTGCCTTTGATTTCGCCGGGGTTGACCCAGATGTTGCCGCTGGTCGTCGGCCAGCTGGCGCCGCCCAAATCCTTGTGGAAATACCGGACGCCGCCGTCGGCCACGGCCACGACGGCATTGGTATTGCCGGGGTTGATTTCCCATGCGCAGGGAGCATCGATGTCATGGTCGGCGGCATTGGACAGGCCCCATTGATTCCAGGGATAGGCCTGCCCCGCGAAGTAGTAGTCGTTGGGAACAACATCGTACATCGGGTGGATGCCGATCGGCTCGACCGATTCGATGTTGGGATCGGCGGCGTACGCGCTGATGACCTCCTCGATCGGGAACCGACCGTCGAAGGTCACGATCCGGTACCCGGTCAGGTCCGGCATGTTCGCCTTGGCCACGGCCCCGGGAAATTCCTCCTCGATGGCCGTGACGCCGTACCGTTTGTTCAGGACATCCAGCGATTGTCTGTCCGTCGCCGGATTGCCGCCGGCCTTGAACGCGGCGGCGGCGACATTGCTCTTCAGCTTGATGACAAACTGGTCGGCCACGACCTGCATGCCTTCATACTGAGCGGTGAAGGGTACATAGACCACGTTTTCCGCGGCCGCCGACAAGGCCATCAGAATGACCGATAGTAGAACCAGCACAATCCTCCTCATACAAATCCTCCGAGACTGAATAAATTAGGTGGGGGCAAAGCGACCGCTCCGAATCGTCTCCGGGCGGTCATTGACTGGGCCGGCACCTCCCGTCGGTCATTCATGTTGGCCGGTCCGGGAAATGCGGCAGGATACGGTATGTCTGGGGTGACACATTACACCCGTTCATCCATATCTATAGTACAAGTCCTATTTCTCTGAGAGTACAGAGTCGATACCTCGCCGTTCCGTACATGTCGGCCGGCGAATATTTTTGATTTTTCCGCGTCCCATCGGGTAAAAGGAGTCGATATATTGGAAATGGGCCGCCGGCAGGGGCCTATGAATCTTATCCGGCCGGGAAGAAATCCGCACCGCTTTTTCGACGGGCGATTATATTACCGGCATAAGGGCGGCTGGAAACCTTGTCGCGGGTAGAGGGATGGCGTCATCACGAACCGACATCGAGTTGTGGCAGGATATTCTCGCCGGGGATAATGCCGCCTGGAATGACCTGGTCCGGCGGTATCAGGCACTGGTGTACGCCGTCGTGACCCGGGCGGGGTTATCGATGGCCGACACGGCCGATTGCTTCCAGCAAACCTGGGTCCTTCTGTTCCGTCACCGCCATCGGCTTCACGATCCCTCCCGACTGTCGGCGTGGCTGGTGACTACCGCCAAACGGGAAGCTTTACGACTTCGCCGACGAGCTGATAGAGAGTCCGGCGACCCGGTAAAGCTGGATTCGATCGCCCCGGACCCGTTACCCGACGAGGCATTGGAACAACTCGAACGGCAGGCGCAGCTCGAGATCGCCCTCAAGGAACTTGATCCTCGATGCCGCCAAGTCGTGGAAGCGCTCTTTTTTGCCCCGGAAGAGAGATCGTATGAAGAGATTGCCCGGGATTTCGGATTGTCGGCCAACAGTCTTGGGCCGGTCCGCCGCCGCTGTTTGGAGCGGTTGAAGCAAATCCTGGCGGACCGCGATTTCATCGATGTACGGAAAAAAGACGATGGCTCTCTGTAATAAGTAGACAGATAAGGAGATCGGCCACGAAAAGACATTTAACAAGAGCAGAAGCATGTGCGGAGGCCGTTGGGAAAACCACCCGCCTTTCGCGCCATCTGGCGTCGTGTCCGGATTGCCGGGAATTAGTGGACCTGTTTCGGACATTTGCCGTTGCCGGGAAACCGCCGCTCCCCGATGCTCCCGCTGGGTGGGTCGCCAAAGCTGAGGCGATCGCTGAGCGGAAGAAGCCTTTCGAACAGCTCAGGCGGATTGTGGCCGAGTTGGTTTTGGATACGTGGCAGATGCCGGCCCCGGCCGGGGTTCGCGGGCCGGGGGCGTTGGATCAGCGTCGCCTGCGGTTTCGAGCTGAGAATATCGAGTTGGATATCCGCGCGGAACGCCGAGCCAAGGGTTGGGCCTTGATTGCCGAGGCTTCCCTGCCCCGGGGGAATGACGAAAAGAGCTGGCTGGACGTGGACGGCGGCATTCATTTTGCCGGAGCCGATGGGTTGTACCAATGGTGGAGCACGCGACCTCCCAAAAAGGTCTTGTTCGGCACAGGCGGACGTTTGGTGGTATTCCCGGAGTTGGATTGGAAGAAGAAAAGCTCAAAATAACCGCCCGTCGGTTCCTCGAAGGCCGTTGTCCCGCCGCGACGTGTGAAATCGACCTGGCCGCGGCCTGTCACAAGCTTATTCTGGAAACCGGCCGACGGTCGTTTGCCGACGCGGTCGCTTTGGCCCGGACCTTCGTCCGGAGATCGACCCGATCTTCGCCGGATGTGCGTCTGGTTGCTTTCCGAGCCATGGCATGGACCCTGCATTTGAGCGGCCGGCACGCCGACGCCCTGAGATACTACCTCCGGGCACGGGCGATATGTCGAAGTGACAGGCTAACGCGCGCGCGAATCGACCGCGCCCTGGTCGATGTCTATATGTATACCGGGCAGATGGCCGATGCCCGAAAATCGGCCCGGTCGGCATTGTCCGTATTCAAACGGCTCGGTGCCGCCGATGACCTCGCTCAAACGCAGGTGAACTATGGAAACCTGCTTCACCGGCAGGACCGCCACCGGGAAGCGGAAAGGTTATATCGTCGGGCGGCGGCGCATTTCGCCGCCACCGGCGACCAATTGGCGGAAGCCCGTTGTCAGTACAATCGAGCCAATACGCTGGTCCAGTTATTCAATATGCCGGAGGCGGAACGTTTGTACCGTCAGGCGATTTCGGTCTACGACGAAGCGGGTTATGAGTTGGATGCCTGCGATGCCCGGTATGGTCTGGCCTGGCTGTACATGCTGTCGGGGAAATTTCATGTCGCTTTGATCGAACTGACCGCTTGCGAACAGAAATATCATGCGGCCGGCGATCCGAGGGGTGAAGCTTTATGTCTTCTGGACCGGGCGGAAGTGTATATCGGCCTGGGGCTGTATGCTGATGCGTTGACGGCGGCCAGGACCGCGGAAAAAAGATTCGGTCGGCTGAAAATACGGTACGAAAAATCGAAGGCGGCGCTTTTCCGCGGCCAGGCGGCGGCGGCGCTGGGAAGGAAATCCGAGGCGGTCCGTTCGCGGCAGGGAGCGGAGCGGGGTTTTACGGGAGAGGGAAATCATGGTTTTTTGGGGGCGACGCGCCTTTTGGGGGCCGAGCTAGCCGGCCCCAATGGGCGCATTCGCCGCAGGGAACTGGCCGCTGCCCGTCGGCATTTTGCCCAGGCCCAGTTGCCATACTGGGCGGCCATGTGCGACCTGTACGAAATAGCCGGGGGTGTTCGCTCGGCGCCGCTATTGGAGCGGATTGGCCGCAATCGGGCCGTTCACGTTGTGCCGCATCTCTATGCCTTATGGCAGACGACACTCGGCGATCAAGCATATCTTCGGCACCGCATCGATCAGGCGCGACGGTGCTGGCGGCTGGCGGCGGACCGACTCGACGGTGTCCGAGCCCAATTGCCTCCGCTGGAATTGCGGGGCGCCTATCGGCGTCGCCACCGCCTGCCGCACCCGCGGCTCATCGCGCTTGATATTGACGACAATCCCGGCGATGCCGCGGTCTGGTCGGAACGTTACAAAACGGCGGGGGTATGGGCGCCGCTGGCCGAAGCAGGTCCGTCGATCGGCGCGCGACGGTCCATCGAGCGGAGCCTGCAAGAACTGGCCATGCATATCGGCGCCCTGGGGAGTCATGGATCGGGCTCGCGCGGCGCGACCGATGCCGCGATGTCATCCCCACGCCCGCCGGTGAACCTTTATCGACGGGTGCGTGAAGAATTGATGGCGTTGGAATCCGTCGGCGGGAACATTCCCACGTTTGTCGTCCTGCGGCGGATGATCACGGCCGTTTCCCACCTCCGTCCGGTCATTCAATTCCATTGCGCCACCGACGATATCATCGCCTTCGTGCATCGGAACGGAACGACCCGGGTCTGCCGCTTCCCGGGCGGAGTATCGCGCCTGGCCGAAGATATGAGCAAATGGCGCTTCATCCTGGAAGGGCAATTGCTGAGCACCGCCGTCGATTCCGCCGTTTCCGTCGCGGAAATGGCGCTTTGGGGGGATATCGGCGAATGGCTCTGGTCACCATTGGAGATCGTCCGTGATGAACCGGAAATCCTCATCCTGCCCGAGGGTGATTTATCCAACCTGCCGTGGCCGGCGTTGATGGTCGACGGACGGGCTCTGGCCGAACGACACCGTTTTGTCTTGTCGCCAAGCCTTCGTCATTTTCATGCGGCCACCGGAATGCGGGCGGAGGGCCGGCAGTTTCAGATTTTCCGCGGGGCCACCGCCGGTCTCCCCGAGACTGACCGGGAAATCATGGCCTTGTCGTCCTTGTTCGGTCCGGATGCGGAAGTCCATGATCCTTGTCGCCGGGAAGACTGGCCGTCGCGGGGGGAGGCTTTCGGATGGCATTTCGTCGGACACGCCTCCGTCCGGGCTGACAACCCGTTTTATTCCTGCCTTCATCTCG
>JAAZOE010000142.1 GCA_012797915.1 Candidatus Zixiibacteriota bacterium
GCGGCAACTCCCGCTGATCCCGAAGACCCCCCGGCGGTATCCACACCGTCGGCAAGGTCCCCGCCCGCTGAAGTCGGTTCAACCCCCGCGCATCCAACCGATCCGTCTTGTTGATACACCCTATCATTACCTTCGCCTTGCGGGCATGAACCAGACGCGGCGTCAGCCCCGCCGCCTCAATCTCGTCCCCCACCCAGTACCAATCCCCCGTCGTCTCCACCGCCACCGGGGAACCAGGACTGAATCGCCCCAAAAAACCGGCAATGGCTCCGCGCTCATGGTCAATCCGCCCCTCATACATAACCCGCCCCATCTCATCTTCTACCGACACAAACGTGTAGCGTCGATGAACGTCAAAGGCTATATTCTCCATACCGCGACTCCTCTGAGCATACCCTATTGGATGGTTGTCAACCCCAATATATGCCTCTGGATGCGCGCTTTCATATAATCAGTGCCAGCAGTCAGCCGCGGGCCGACGACGAGGCAATCTAAATGATTCCCTGTCACGGAATCATACGCTTGGGCCAATCGGTTAATCGGTGCACAAGGACGCTCTTAGATCGCCACGGCCGCCTTCGTCGGCCTCGCGATGACATGCAGATGGATTTTCAACAAGTAAATAAGTCTGGTTCGGAATGAATCCCCGCCTGCGGCGGGGACTGAGTGAGAAACCCAACATGACTTCCGTCGATTCAACTATGGGGCGTAAGACCGCTCACCAGCCACCATACCCACCCCGGCGATCCAGCCGGTGGTCCAGGCGCATTGGAAATTGAACCCGCCGGTCAAGCCGTCGATATCCAACACCTCCCCGGCAAAATACACCTCTTGGCATTTTCGGCTTTGCATCGTATCGAGGTCGACTTCATCCAACGCCACCCCGCCGCAGGTGACGAATTCTTCCTTGAACGCCCCCTTGCCACCGATCATAAAATGCGCTGCCGTCAACTCCGTCGACAGAGCAGTCATCTCCTGTTTGGTGATGGACGCCCAGGTCGTCTCATTCGCAATCCCGATTGTTCCCGCGATCCGGGTCCAATATCGCTTGGGAATGGGCAGAACCTCACCCGTATGCACCCGCTTCCGTCCGTGGTCTCCCCGGAACGAGGCGAGCTTTCGATACATCGTTTCGGTCGTGTATTCCGGCAGGAAGTTGATTGCCACCTCTGCCCGATATCCGCGATTGTGCAGAACCCTCGCCCCCCACGCCGACAGCTTCAACACCGCCGGACCACTGAGGCCCCAATGGGTGACCAGCATCGGACCATTGGCCGACAATCCCTTCTTGCCTTCGCCTTTCAACGTCAGCTTAACATCATCGAACGCCACCCCCGTCAGTCCCTTGAGACGTCGGTCGTTGACCGTGAAGGTGAACAATGATGGGACGGGGGGAACGATGGTGTGTCCCAGCTTTTCGGCCAGACGATGCCCGGCCGGACTGCCGCCGGTGGCGATCAGTACTTTGTCGAACCGTTCCGGCGCCTCCCCGGCGATATCGACTTCGCATTGCCTGTGGTCCGTATCCGGTCCGAAGATGGCTATGTTCTTTACTCCCGCGCCCAGTCGCACCTGTACACCGCATTCGGAAGCGGCCGCGCGCAGACAGTCAACTATGGTCGCCGACTTGTCCGTCGTCGGAAACATCCGGCCGTCGGCCTCGGTCTTCAAGGCGACACCATGTTTCTTGAACCAGGCGATCGTATCGCGGGGCTGGAACCGTTCGAACGTCCGCCGCAGTTGCTTTGCCCCGCGGGGGTAATACGTGGCCAGTTCGGATGGGTCGATGCAATGGTGGGTGACGTTGCATCGCCCGCCGCCGGAGATGCGCACCTTCTCCAGCACGCGACGGCCGGCCTCGAAGATGATTATCTCCGCCGACCGGTCATGGGTGGCGGCGGCGATGGCCGCGAAGAACCCGGCCGGCCCGCCGCCGATGATGGCGATACGCACGATACTTTAGCCGTAAAATCGGTCCATGGTTCCCCGGCATCCCTTGATCGGGCACCGGCTGCCGATTTTCAACCCGGATATCGCGCTGGAACAGATATGGAAACATTCCACGCAGCGCAGATCTAGTTTCGGCTTCTTCGAGCCGTAGACGGTGTATCCGCCGACAAATTCCAGCCGTCCCTGGCAATGCCCGACCCCGCAGGCAAGCCCGGCCTGAATATAGTTGATGGTTTCGACCATCCGGCCGCATTCCGAACATTTCAAGTATCCCATGCTGACAATACCTCCATGCCGTTGGAACGTTTTTCTGAGGCAATATGCCGTCTCGGGATGGTTCCTGTCAACTGCCGGGGACGAAACAGCCGATGCCGTGGTCCTTTATAATGTGGGAGAGAACGGGAAACGCGGCGGCGGGAGGAGGGGCGACCGGGGCCACGCAATCCATTGTCGTATATGGCATTGGGCCGAAATGTCGGGGCGCCGTGAAAAATAATGCGAAATATTTCGCATTTGGCGAACCTTTTCGCATCTGGCCGCGTAGAACCGGGGTAGTGACCATCAGACGAAGGATGACCAGACCATGAAACATGATGAACAACCGATGACCCGGCGCGAACGGCAGATCATGGATGTGATCTACAAGCTGGGGGAGGCCACCGCCGCGGAGGTTCGGGAACATCTGGCCGAACCGCCCAGCTATTCCACCGTGCGCAAACTCCTCAGCATCCTCGAAGAAAAGGGCGCGGTCAAGCATATCGAACGAGACCGACGGTACGTCTTTCTGCCCGCCCGATCCAAACGGGTGGCCCGTCGGACGGCGCTCAAGCATCTGGTGGAGACGTTTTTCGAGAACTCCACCGAGGGAGTGGTGGCGGCATTGATGGATATGTCGGCGTCCCGCATGAGCGAGGAAGAATTCAAACGTCTGGCTGCCTTGATCGATCAAAAGAGGAAAGAACGGGGGGACAAATGAACCTTTTATCCGTCCTCTCTACGGTTGGGTATCTGGAGCCGTTGGCGGTCCACACTCTGAAAGTATCCCTGTTCCTGGTCCTTGTCCTGGCGATTCTATATATCGTCCGAGGGTTGTCCGCATCGATCCGCAGTTTCGTTCTCGGTTTGGCGCTGGCCGGGATTGCCGTTTTGCCCCTGTCCTCTCTGCTGTTGCCGCAGTGGCAGGCGCTTTCGATACCGGCGGGCGATTTCTTTCAGCCCCCGGCACCGACAGCCGCCACCGATATGAACTCGACGGCCGCACCATCGGAGCCGATGCCCGAAACATCGTCGCCCCCCTCGTTTTCGAATCCAACATCGCGGCCGTATCCCTGGCAGCCACTTGCGGCCGTGTTCTATGTCACCGGCGCCCTCTGATGTCTCCTGCGGCTGGTCATAGCCTGGCGAATCGCGTCGCGCCTGCGATGGTTGGCGAAGCCGGCAAATGATACCGATAAGCGCATTGCCCCCCTGGCGGAGGCCGCCGCCTGTCGGGTCGGTTTGCGTCGCCCGGCGATGGTGAGATTTTCCGACCGGATCACCGTCCCGAACACCTGTGGATGGGTTCGGCCGGTGATCCTGCTGCCGGTGAATGCCGCGGTCTGGTCGCGCGACAAACTGGAATCCGTCCTGGCGCATGAGACGGCCCATATCATCAGGAAGGAC
>JAAZOE010000143.1 GCA_012797915.1 Candidatus Zixiibacteriota bacterium
GAGGCCGAGCAACTGGCCGCGTGCGAGAAAACCCTGTCGATAGAGCTGTTTCTGCTGGTGCCGTTCGTGGCTCGCCAGCAATCGCTGGGATTCTGGGGCATCGGCCCGCATACCGACGGCCGCGCGCTGACCTCCGATGAAATCGGCTTTATCGAGGCCGCGGCCAGCCCGGTGGCCCTGACCATCCTGGGGGCGCGGATGACCGATGAACTGGTCGTCTCCCGCGAGATCGAATCGTTTCATCGGATCTCCTCCTTCGTCATGCACGATCTGAAAAACTCCGTGGCCATGCTGTCGATGCTGCTGCAGAATGCCGCGAAAAACATGCAGAATCCGGAATTCCAGAAAGCGGCGCTGGTGACCATCGCCAAGGCGGTGGACCGTCAGCAGAAGATTCTGTCGCGCTTGACGGAACAGATCGCCGGTGATAAATTGTCCCTGGAGAAGGCCGATCTGGCGGCGTTGGTCCGCGCGACCCTGGAGCGGATCAAGCTGGAAACGGTCCCGTCGATCCGGGTAACCTTCGAAGTTCCCCCGGGACTGGCCGTTTACGTCGATGCCGAAAAGATCGGCTCTGTGTTCGACAACCTGGTGATGAACGCGTTGGAGGCGATGCCGGAAGGGGGCGAGCTGACGATTCGATCGGTGCCGTCGGCCGGTGACGGCAGTGTGGCCGTCGCCTTCGCCGACACCGGCATCGGCATGGACCCCGAATTCATCGCCACCCGGTTGTTCAAGCCCTTCAGTTCGACCAAGCCGCATGGCCTGGGGATCGGCATGTATCAATCGCGGGAAATCGTCAAGGCCCATCGCGGCCGCCTGGACGTGGATAGCCGTCCGGGTCAGGGGACGACGATGACGGTCTACCTGCCGGGGGAAAAGTGACATGGAAAGACACACGGTCTTCATCGTCGACGACGAGGAGGGGCTCCGTTCGCAATTGAAATGGGCCTTGTCCGATACCTATACCGTGCGGGAAGCCTCCGGCGGTCCCGAAGCGCTGGAGATGGCCGGCCGCGAAACCCCCGATGTCGTCCTGCTGGATATCTCCCTGACCCCGCGGGAGGGGGCGGCCGAAGGCTTGGAGCTGATCGAAAAATTCCTCGATATCAATCCCTTCTGCAAGGTCATCATGGTCACCGGTCATGGCGAGAAGGAACATGCCCTGACCGCTATCGCCCGTGGAGCCTATGATTTCTTCGGCAAGCCGGTCGATCTCGATCAGCTCAAGATCATGATCGAACGGGGCATCCTGGTGGCCCAGCTGGAGCTGGAAAACAGCCGGATGGCCTCCGAACTGGCCCGCCTGAAATCGTTCGAAAACATTCTCGGCGAATCGACCAGGATGCGCGAGGTGTACCGCATCATCCGGACCGTTTCGGGGACCGATTACACCGTCCTCATCACCGGCGAATCAGGGACCGGCAAGGAACTGGCCGCCAAAGCCATCCATGCCTCCAGTCCCCGCCGCGACCGTCCCTTCGTCACCATCAACTGCGGGGCCATCCCCGAAAATCTCCTCGAATCGGAACTGTTCGGCCACGAGAAGGGCGCCTTTACCGATGCCTTCGCCCAGAAACGGGGAAAATTCGAACTGGCCGATCGGGGAACGATTTTCCTCGACGAGATCGGGGAACTGTCGCTGAAGCTGCAGGTCAAGCTATTACGCGTTCTGGAGGACCATAGAATCGAACGGGTCGGCGGACGGGAGGAGATTTCGCTCGACGTCCGGATCATCGCCGCCACCAACCGGGAATTGATGGATGAGGTCAAGGCCGGTGCGTTTCGCGAAGACCTGTTCTATCGGCTCTCCGTCATCAGCATTCCCATGCCCCCGTTGCGGCAACGGGGGGATGATATCCTTCTTCTGGCCACCACGTTTCTAAACCGATATGCCCGCGAAAACAATAAAAGCGGCCTGGGCTTTTCCGAGGCGGCCCTGAGGGCTATCGCCGTCTATGAATGGCCGGGAAATGTCCGGGAACTGGAAAACAAGATCAAGCGGGCGGTTATCATGGCGCAGGACAAGAGGATACGGCCGCAGGACCTGGCCCTCCCGCAAGCCACCGCCGACAACGCCAGGGGACGGTCGCTTCAGGAAGTCAGAGAAGAGGCCGAAAAGAAATGCCTGGCCGAATCACTGACGAGAAACAATTGGAACATCTCTCGGGTCAGCCGCGAGCTGGGGACCAGCCGGACAACCCTGTACGACCTGATCGAAAAATACCAGCTCAAGAAGTAGCCGTCCGCCGGCGCACTTTTCCCCCGTCCGAAGGCTAAGGATTCTCCACAATTGTCCGATTATGGTACTATACCATACGGTGTTATGGGGAAAAGGCGGAATGAAGAACGTACTGTTGGTTGATGACGATGTCGACTTGTCGCAATCGGTGATCAATCTCTTCGATCCCGGCAAGTATGCCTTCCATTATCTCGATGACGGTTTGGCGACCACCCGGTACGTCACCGAAAACCGCGACTCGCTCGACCTGGTCATGCTGGACGTCAACCTTCCGACCTGCTCCGGACTCGACCTGCTGCGCTCCATCCGCCGGATCGACCGCGATCTGCCGGTCATCGTCATCTCCGGATACATCTCGACCGAAAACGCCATGGAAGCGATGCGCGAAGGAGCGTATGAATATCTGACCAAACCGTTCGAGGTCGAGAAGCTGATCGAGGTCGTCAATAAAGCCTGCGGGTACACCCGCGACGCCGGGCGCGCGATCGCCCTGCCGGCCGCCGGGGAGGCCAACAGTCCCTCCGATGAAATCATCGGTCAGTCCCCCGAAATCGTCGAAATCGCCAAGCTGATCGGACAGGTGGCCAAGACCGATGCCGCCATCCTGATCTTCGGCGAGTCGGGCACCGGCAAGGAACTGGTGGCCCACGCCATCCATCGCAACAGCAACCGCCGCAACAACACCTTCCTGTCGGTCAACTGCGCCGCCCTGTCCGACACCCTGCTGGAATCGGAGCTGTTCGGGCACGAAAAGGGCGCCTTCACCGGGGCCTATTTCAAGCGCATCGGCAAATTCGAACAGTGCCACCGCGGCAGCATCTTCCTCGATGAAGTCGGCGACATGTCGATGCTGACCCAGGGAAAGGTCCTGCGCGTCCTCCAGGAAAAGGAAATCGAACGCCTCGGCGGCAACGAAACGATCAAGGTCGACGTCCGGGTCATCGCCGCCACCAACAAATCGCTGGTGCAGTGCATGAAAGACGGCGCCTTCCGCGTGGACCTGTTCTACCGCC
>JAAZOE010000003.1 GCA_012797915.1 Candidatus Zixiibacteriota bacterium
CATTGGGCCAGGGGTGGAGATACCGCCAGTAGAAAAACGCCTTGGAGATGACCCGTCCGAACGAACCGGGCATCTCGAACTTCACGGCGATATCCCGGACGGCCAGCGGTTCGATGAAGATGGTGGTGTCCACTTCCAGCGTTTTCAATCCGGACAGGTAATGGTCGGGATAGAGGGTCATGACCTTGACGTCGAGACGAGCCGAGTCGCTGCGGGGGTTGTCGACATTGACGGTGATAGTGCGCAGTCCCCATTGCAGCAGATCGATCTGATAGTTGTCGAGTTTCAACCCGCCCGCGCCGGCCGGCAAGCTGCCGGCGCCGGTGATGATGAGCGTCAGGAACAAACAGAGGAACGGTCGATTCATAGATACCCTTTCTTTCCCGCCAATTGGCCGCAGGCGGCATCGATATCCCGGCCGCGGCTTTTGCGGACGGTCACCGCCGGGGCCCGCGGATACAGCCTCTGGGCAAAGCGGTCGACCTCCTCATCGGTCGGCCGCCGTCCCACGCCTCCCTCTATCGGATTATACGCCAGGAGGTTGATTTTGCACGGAATTCCGCGCACCAGCGCGGCCAGCGTCAGCGCATCTTGTTCACCATCGTTGAAATCCGCGAACAGAATATATTCGAATGTTACCCGTCGCTTGCGAACCTCGGTCCAGGTTCGAACCGCGGCCAATAGGCCGGCCAGGGGGTATTTTCCGGCAATCGGCATGATGGTCCGGCGGCGGACGTCATCGGGGGCGTTCAGCGACAGGGCCAGATTGACCTTGGAGCCGGAGGCGGCCAGTTTCTTGATCCCCGGCGTCACCCCGGCGGTGGAAATCGTGATTTTTCTGGCCCCGATCATCAGCCCCAGCGAATCGGTCATGATGTCGATGGCGGTCATAACGGCGTCGTAATTCAACAGCGGCTCCCCCATCCCCATGAAGACGACATTGTCGAACGCCTCGTCGCCATACAAGTCGCGAATCACCAGCGGCTGTCCGACGATTTCCCCGACGGTCAGGTTCCGCTTGAAGCCCAGATATCCGGTGGCACAGAACGTGCAACCCAGCGGGCATCCCGATTGGGACGACAGGCAAAGCGTCAGCCGGCCGGAGGCATCATCGGCGATAAGGACCGCCTCGGCGACATTTTTATCCTCGAATTCCAGCAGGAACTTTTCGGTTCCATCGGCCGATTTTTGCCGGGCGACAATGTGCGGCAGAGCGATATGGTATTTTTCCTGGAGCCGTTGGCGCAGATCTTTACGCAGGTCGGACATGGTCCGGAAATCGAAGACCCGGTTCTTGTACACCCATTTGTAAAGTTGCCGGGCGCGGAACGGCTTTTCGCCGAATTCCGCCATCACCCGTTCGAAATCTTGGCGGGTGCAGCCGCACAGGTTGATGGTCTTCATAGGCGGAAATAATCTACACATGGTCGGCGCCGGCGGCAAGGCGAAAAAGGAAGATTCCGTTGGAGAGGACCAGGCAGGGTGACAGGGGCGGCTATCGTGTGCCCATCGCATCAGTTCGATGGTTTTCATCGGCGGGACCCGACGGGACGACGCGAACGGACTTCCATTCCCAAATTAGGATGTCGTCAGGGCTGGGCGGGACGCAAAACGACCCCGGAGAGGGATCGTTTCGGCAATTGTTTTGGAAAGCTGGTGGTATCCGCAAACGAGCACGAGAGTTATCGGCAGGCCGGCGGCCTATCGGGCGTCTATCCTTTGCCGACGGAAACGAGAACGATATTAACGATTTCCAGCAGACGCTCACAGCTGAACGGTTTCTTGATATACATATCGCCGCCGGACTGAAACGACCGTCCCTGATCGTCCTTGGAATCCTTGCCGGTCAGGAAGATAACCGGTATCTCGGCCATGGCCGGATCTTCCTTGATCTGATTGCAGATCTGGTACCCATCGGTCCCCGGCATCATGATATCGAGCAAAATCAGGTCGGGTCTGAATTCCCGGGCCTGGACAAAGGCCCGCACCGGCTGATTTTCCACTTTGACCACATATCCGGCGTTATCCAGAAACGCTTCGATGATTTCGGTGATTTCCGGTTCATCATCGATCACGAGTATCTTGGCCGTTCTGATTGCTGTTCTGGTTCTCATCCGTGACCTCTAGGCTAAACTCCATACCAATCGGGGCGGCGATCCGCGAACAGATCGTTCCATCGATTCACCCTTTTAGTATCGGCTGCACGGGGGGTAATCTTAACGGCCTTAAAGGCTTTCTCCGTCCGGCCGAAGCGCAGGAGGCGGCGGCCATCCGGACCGGTTATTTGCGACCGGCCGGTGAAACGGACAACTCTCCCCCGGGTTGTCTCCCGGCCGATCCGATTGGCGGTGATGCAAAAGATGCGGTTTTCCAGCGATCGGGTTATCATGGCCTCCTGACAATACGGCAGGACCAGGTTGGCCGGATGGGCCAGGAGTTGGCAGTCCATAAGCGCCAGCGTCCGTGCGGCTTCGGGGAAGATCCAATCGAAACAAATCATCACTCCAATCCTAACCTTACGCCACTCGACAACTCTGAAGCCGGTGTTGCCGGGATCGAAGAGCAGTTTTTCGCGGAAAAACAGATGGGTTTTACGGTAGAAATGATGGTCCCCCTCGGGTGTGGTCAGCACGGCCGAATTGTAGAGTTTCCGGCCGGTTTTTTCGGCTATCCCCCAGACGATTGCACCGCCGGAGACGGCCGCCAGTTCGGCAAAGGTTGCGAACGAGTTGCCTCGACGATCCTCGGCCGACTCCCAAGCGGCTCGTCGGTCGGCGAAGTTATATCCGGTGGTGGCCAATTCCGGCAGGACGGCCAGGTCGAATTTCCGTCCTCGCAACATCGCGGCGATGGTTCGGAGGTTCTCCTCCACATGGCCGAGCCGGGGGGCAAATTGCAGGATGCCGATATTCATCATTCTTCCTTTCCGATTGCCGACGGCAGGCGGCCGGCACCCGAGCGCCGGAATAAATCTGTTGCCATACCCATATCGCCGCCCTATTTTCCCGGCGATGACCGAATCGGAGCAAAACATAAAGATTGTGACGACAAACCGCAAGGCCTTCCACGACTACGAGATCATCACCCGGTATGAGGCCGGGTTGACGCTGGTCGGGACGGAGGTAAAGTCGCTGCGGTTGGGCAAAGCCCAGCTGATGGACGCCTACGCCTCGGTCGAGAACGGGGAGGTATTCCTGCATAACATGCATATCAGCCAGTATGACATGGCTCATCGGGAAAACCACGATCCGGTCCGCAAGCGGCGGCTGCTTTTGACCAAGCGGGAAATCCGCAAGCTCTGGTCGGCCAGCAACGAAAAAGGGTTCACCATCGTCCCCTTGAAGGTATACTTCAAAGGGCCGTACGCCAAGGTAGAGATCGCGGTCGCCCGCGGCAAACGGAGCTATGATAAACGCCAGGCGATCGCCAAACGGGACGCCCAGCGGGAGATGGAACGCAAGGTGCGAGGTTCGGATCGGTGAAGCGACTGGTCATCATCATGGTGTTGACAGCCGCCCTGGGGGCGGTGGCGCCGCTTTCGGCCGAGGTCGAGATCGGAGTCAAGACTGCCGGCGGGACGGAGAACATCGCCGGGATCGCTTCGGGCGAATGGACCTACCTCAACCTCTGTGAACTGAGCGATATCCTGGGGGGGCGGATCGAGTGGAAGCGGATCGGATACTCCGCCGTTTTCACCATCGACAACCGCCGTTTCCGGTTCACAGTCGGTTCGCCCTATGTCAATTTCGACGGCGAAGCATATAATCTGATCCTGCCGGCCAGACTGGTCAAAGGGGCCCTCTATGTCCCGGCGGAATCGTACGTGCCCCTGCTCGATCAGGCCCGCCAGGACAATGTCGTCTGGGATCCCGGCGCACGGATGGTACGTATCGACACCGAATTTTTCAACCTCACCGACCTGACG
>JAAZOE010000019.1 GCA_012797915.1 Candidatus Zixiibacteriota bacterium
CCCCAACCGCCGCGCCCGGGAAATATCCTGCGCCAACCGTCGCCGTCATTTGGACCGCCAGATCGGGCATGTCCTCGAGGTCATTTCCGAAGGCCGCCTTCAGAGAGGGAACTTCTACTGGGGGGTCAGCGACAATTATCTCAAAGTCAGGATGCCTGACCGCACCGGCGGCGGCCGTCGCATCGTCCGCATCCGACCGACGAAGCGAATCGAGGATCACTTGGAGGGCGAAATCGCCCCCTAGATTGTGATTGCATTGCGCGGCCGCGATCGGCCCCGTTTCCGACCCCGACCGCCGCGTCCCAACCAAGCATTTCTTTCCCCGCCGTTCCGGACATTTTTTCCATTCCTCCCTTTTTTCACCCCCGCGCCGCCACCCCGGCCCGGCCACTCAACATGCCTAACCGCAAACACTTACGGGGCTCGCCCGACCCTCGGCACAACCCTTGCTTATTGCGGACGCAGAGAACGTGTACGCATGAGGTATCGGTATGCCTGACGATAAGCAGAAGTCGAAAGACAACGAGATCGCCGGCTTGACGCCGGAAGAGGCGCAGGGAACCGAGGCGCCGCCCTCGATATCGCCAGTCAAGAAGATTTTGGTCTTCGGCGGCATCGGCCTGGTCGTGTTTGCCATTGCCGTCGGCGCTTTCTCCTTCATGATGGGCGTCTTCTCCTCGGCTCCGGAAGCCGGTCCCGCCGCCTCGAAAACGGCCGATTCGACCGCGGTTGCCGGGCCGGTCGCAACGACTGCGCCGGTCGCCGAAGATACCTCGGATATCGATGCCCTGGAACAGAAGATTTTCGGCCAGGGAAAAAGCCCCGTCGCCGCCGGCGACATGGATGATATCGTCCGTATGGCCGACACCCTGCCGGCCGTGAAAGATCCGGTTGACACCGCGGTTGCGGCGGTTCCTCCTCCGGTCGATGAGCAGGCGACGCTGGAGCAACAGCGGGCGGAGATTGCGGAACAGAAGAAACAGCTCGAGCAGCAGCGGATCCAATTGGAGCAGCTCATGGCCAAAACCTCGGTGATGGAATCATCGCGCATCACCGCCCTGGCCCGGCTGTATGACGGCATGAAAGCCGCCCAGGTGGCGCCGCTCATCGCCAAACTGAGCGATGATCAGGCGGTCCTGGTGTTGTTGAAAATGAAACCGGCCAATGCGGCCCGGGTGTTGGGGGAACTGCCTCCCGAGACCGGCGGCCGTCTGTCGGCCCGGATGATCACCTTAACAGAGGAGAAGTAATTCATGAATCAATGGACGCGTGACTGGAGACTGCCTCCGGGAGGTCTTCATGGTTAACGCCGCAATCGAATCGACGGCCGGCCCGCTGGACCTGCTGATGGGACTGTCGATGCCATCCGGGGAGAGCAAGGTTCCGGACGGAAGCGATCCGTTCAGCGTGCTGATGGGTCTGGCGCCGTGGTCGGTTCTCAACGGGATTCCCGTTCCGGGACTGGCCGCCTCCGGCGGTTCTGCCGCGGCCAACGGTCCCGTTGTGCCGAATGGAAAGGTCCTGCTTTCCCTGGCGCCCGAGATGATGGCGCTGTTGGGGATTAACGCCGAGAACCTCCCGGCGCAACCGCAGGGGCTTTCGGCTGACGGCTCGTCGGCGTCGCCGGCGGAGATTCCGGCCGAGATATCGGTACCGGAGGATGCGCTGGACGGCATCATCACCGTGAAGATTGCCGGCGGGATGTCACTCGACGGTAATCGTGAGCCGGTCGCCGTTGGGGAAAACGGGGAACCGGATGTCAGTATTCCGATGCACCTTCGGACGGTCGAACAGGTGGGGCAGACGATGGTTGCCACCGCCGACTTGTTGACAGCGGCCGGGAAGGAAACATCGGTTCGGATGCAATGGGATGTGTCCGGACGCCTGAATGGGAATCAGGGTATGATGGGGACGCCGGATCAAACATCGGGCAGTCTCCTGGAATCGCAGACCGCCGGTGGGTCCGGGGTATGGTCGCGCTTGCTGAATAATGTCGGGGCCACGCTGATGGTGATCGAAAACATCGACGCGCCTTCGTCGCCGGCTCTCCCGGCGCTCCTTCCCGGCGCTGCCGCTATCCCGACAAAACCGATGACCGTGAAAACCGCTCCGGGAGCGGCCCGTCTGTCTGCGTCGCCGCTGCCGATATCAGCGCCACCGACTGTTTCTATTGCGGTTGCGGCGCCGATTGAGACGACGGCTGGTAAAACAGGCGCTTCGGTATCGTTGCCGGCGGGTGACGCCGCGATCGATGAATCGGTCAATCAGGTCGATTCGCCGATCGATTGTTTCCCACCGCTGGAAAAGGTTCAGACAGCCGTCGGCAAGCCGTCGGGTGTCGACCCGGCGGCGCTCAACAGTTCCGCCGGTCTTACCCGGACGACCGAAACGTCTCAGGACGGGGCCTCGGTACGCTTCCTCGATCTGGAGGCCAAGCTCGAGCAATTGAAGAGCACCGGCGGCCAGAAGATTCGCATTCAACTGGTGCCGGCCAATTTGGGCAAGATGGAACTGTCCATCGCCTCCCATCGGAACATGGTGACCGTGACGCTCACTCTGGATTCCAATCAAGCCCGGGAGGCGGTCCAGCAGAGCCTGCCGGTTCTGGAAAGCCGTCTGGCGGCCTCCGGTATCCGGGTGGACAACTTCCAGATCATCGCCGCGCCGTCATCCAAGGAGACGTTTGTCGCCACCATGCCCCAGACCATGGCTCATGACGGTCTCGGCGGTTACCGTCGGGAAGGTCAGGAGCAACGCCAGGGGCAGCAATCGCCGCGGCGGCGGTATGAGGCGCCGGGCGATTTCACCTTTAGCGCGGCAATGGTCAACTGCCTGGCCTGAAGGAGGAAACACGATGCTTACGCAATCGGTACAATCGCTTCTGAACCCGACAGCCTCGACCTCGTCGGCCGGTACGGCCTCCGGTCTCGAGACGCTGGGCAAGGACGATTTCCTGCAGCTGCTGGTGGCCAAGCTGTCCAACCAGGATCCGCTGGATCCGGTTCAGGACGAGGATTTCGCGGCGCAACTGGCGCAGTATTCATCGCTGGAGCAGTTGTCCAACATGAATGAAAGCCTGACCCAGAGCATTCAATGGAGCTACCTGTTGTCGCAGACGATCTCCAACACCATGGCCACGTCGCTGATCGGCAAGACGGTGCGGGCCGATTCCTCGAGCGTGGTCCTCGAGACCGACGGGTCGGCGGACCTGGCGATCGACCTGGATCGCGCGGCCACGGAATTGACCATCACCATCACCAATGCCTCGGGCGAGACGGTGCGGACGATTACCGTCAAGGGGTTGGACGCGGGCGATCATGTGATTAACTGGGACGGCGCCAATGCCGGCGGCGGCCGATGCCCCTCCGGCGTGTACACGGTGACGCTGTCGGCGGTTGACGGCAACGGCAATACCTTCATACCCAGCTCCGTCGTGGAAGGGACCGTCTCCAAGGTCACCTATCAGGACGGCGTGGCCCTGCTGTCCATCAACGGCCAAAACATCCCGCTGTCGTCGGTGATCGAGGTAAAGGAAGGGTAACCATGCTGAAAGTATCCGCCTATCGGAATGTTCAGCTGCCGGAATCGGTCCAGCGGCCCGCCCAGGCCGGCAACGGCGTCCCGAAAGGGACGGCGGCCGCGTCCGATTTCAAAACCGCGTTGAATGAGACGCTGAAGCAGACGCGGGGGGTGACCTTTTCGGCCCACGCCCAGGCCCGGCTTCATTCGCGCGGCGTGACTCTGGATCAAACCACGCTGGACGCCCTTTCGAGCGCCATCGACAAGGCCGAGGCCAAAGGCGCGCGGGAGTCGCTGGTGCTGTCGGATGACGCCGCGTACGTCGTCTCAGTCAAGAACCGGACCGTCATCACCGCCTTCGACCGGGACAGCCTGCGCGATGGGGTCTTCACCGCCATCGACAGCGCGGTCATTTTATGAGATGCTGAGAACATGAACACAACGGAAACATATCACACGCGAACGGCTGGACCCCGCTGGGGCGGGGGGGCCGATCTCCGCGAGGAGGAAGTACCCATATGATGAGTTCTTTGTACGCCGGTGTGTCCGGCCTCCGCAACCATCAGACGAAGATGAACGTGATCGGCAACAACATCGCCAACATCAACACCCTCGGCTTCAAGGCCGGGCGGGTGACGTTCCAGGAATCCCTGGTCCAGACCATCAAGGGAGCCGGACGGCCGACGGCGATTTCCGGCGGCACCAATCCGATCCAGATGGGTCTGGGGATGACCGTGGCCGCCGTGGATACCCTGTTCCAGCAGGGCGGCCTGGCGACGACCAATCAGATCACCGATCTGGCCATTCAGGGGGATGGATTCTTCATCCTCTCCGACGGTCAGGGTTTGTTCTATACCCGTGCGGGCGCGTTCGGTTTCGACGCCGACAGTTTCCTGGTCGATCCCGGCACCGGCATGAAGGTGCAGGGGAAGATGGCCGATACCGACGGCGTCATCCCGGCCATTTCCACGGTCGGCGATATCTGCCTGCCGTTCGGCCAGCAGGATCCGGCCAACGCCACCAGCACGGTGAATCTGGCCAATAACCTCAACAGCGCAGCCACCGATTCCGTGGCCCAGCTCGTGTCCGCCGGAACGACCGGCATCGACCAGGTGTCCGGTACCGCCCTCAACGGCGCCGGCGGGACGCATGAGGTCTCCATCATCGGCAACCAGGCCGTCAAATCGGTTTTCACCGGCACCAACCTGTCGGGGGCCATGCTCGGCACTTCCACGCTGGATGATCTGGGCGTCGACGATGTCACCGGCCTCAGCATCACCGTGGACGGCGTGACTACCACCCCCATTTACGGTTTGACGCTGCAGTCGACGGTCAACGACGTGGTTCAAGCGATCAATGAAATCGCCGGCGTCGATTGCTATCTGGATACGACCAACCCGGCCAACGTGCAGATCGTGGTCGAGCGGACCAAAGCCGGTGAGAACGCCAATTTCAACGTGAGCAGTTCGACCGGCGTAGCCA
>JAAZOE010000144.1 GCA_012797915.1 Candidatus Zixiibacteriota bacterium
CTCGCATCCGTCTCATCGCGGCCCCGTCTTGGCCAGAACATGGAACGTCCGCGCGACGGTTGTTGTGTTGCCGCACCGATCGCGGACGGTGATTTCCAGGCGATGGGAGCTGCCGTGGATGGTCCAGTGGGGTTTCCCGGTCAGCAGTTTCCGGTCGATATCATACTCCGGGATAATCCATTTCCCATCGATGGTAATTTCGAAATTCCGGTCGTCCTCGAATCCGGACAACTCATCGGCCACGGTGCAGCGGATTTGCGGACGGCCGCTGGTGAGGGACGCCTTCTCGGCGATATTCAGATCGGTGATCGTCGGGGCGACCGTGTCGCTCAGAACCGCATACGCTCCGCCGCCCGATACGGTGGCGGTCAGCCAATCGTTTTCGACATCGACTCGGCGGCCGATCCATGACCAGCGGTTTCCTTCCTTATGGATATAAAATGCGGTCTTATTCGTATCCGGCAAGACCGGCACCTGGACGATCAACTCTATCGGGGAGGCGAACGCCAACCAGTCGGGCAGCAGCGCAAACGGTCGATGGATGAAACGGCCGGAGGCAGGAGGCGGGAGGAGCGTATCCTTCACCATGAGCAAGGCGTTGCCGAACAGGTCCCCGGCACCGGCCTCGATGGTCAGATCGTCGCCGTGCTTGATTTGCGCAGGCTGCCCCGGAAACAGGTGATGCATACCCAAGACAATCGTGTCGGAAACCCGCGCGGAGGGGCCGACGATGACGATACGATCGATAAACGCGACATCGGCCGCGGGGCGATAAAAACCGGCGAAGCGACTTTGGCTGATGCGGCGAAAGGCAAGCGTATCCATTCCCCGATCGGTGGCAATTGCACCGGTCAGACGGTCAATCCCGCCGGTCGTGGGCACGGTGAACAGGAAGCCGTCATCTATGATCTTGAAGGTACCAGGTTCCGCGGATGGCGCTATTGACGACTTGGTCAGAGAATCGGGCAAGCCTGCATTCGCCGCGTCGGCGATGTTTGCCTTGAAAGGAGAATAGCGGATGGTGAACTCCAGTCGGCGGGTGTTGCCGAAAGCGTCCGCCGCTTCGATAACGATTGTGTGAAATCCCTCGACCGTATCGGCAAAGGTGCCATCGCCGGGAACCTCCGACTGATAATTGGACAAGATATTGCCCGGTTTGCGGAAGAGGGCATAGACCCGGGCATAATCATTCTTGTCCGGATCGGGATCGCGGTCAAGGAGGCTGAGTTTGTTTTCGGCGTAATCCAGGCGGTCGTATGCCACCGAGTGGTACACCCGGCCGTCGATGGTCAGCGTCAAACGCTGCGGGCCGATCGCAAACGATCCCGGCGCGACGACATCTTCCACCGCCGTCTTGACGGCAAACCGGCCGGTGACCAGAATGGTGTCGGTTACCCGCGTCCGGCCGGTTTTATCCATTATCGGTTTCAGTTTGATTTCCCGTTGACCGTCGGCAAACAGGGAATGGTCATCGAGGTACGTCAGCCAGACGGCCTTGAATTTCGGCGGGGTGGTGTCTTTCAGACGGATTCCCGGAAACAGCAGGGGATTTAGCGGCCGGTTTTCGGCGTCGCGGATTTCGAAATGAAGATGCGGCGCCCCCGCCCCGGTCTGGCCGGAATGGGCGATCAATTCCCCTTTTTTCACCGGCAGATCGGCGGCATCGGGTTTGATATCCTGATAATACCGTCGGGAGGCCAGTTGCCTTTGCTCCACGAACGACCCGATTTTCTTATTGAAGTCATTCAGATGTCCGAAGACGTAGGTCCGGCCGGATTTTCCGGCGAGATATAATCCCTTTCCGTACCCGAAATACGAGGTCGAGATTCGACGGATGAATCCGTCTTCCGGGGCATACACCGGGGCGCCGATTTTTCCGCCGGTGCGCAGGTCGATGCCCATATGGAATCGTCCCGGTCGGCCGTCGCCGAACCCCGATGAAATCTGGAGTTCCCGTTTGAGCGGCCAGGCGAAGGGGGTTGTCGCCGAAGAGGATGGGTCGGCCGGAATGGCCGGGCTGTATACCAACAACAGGATGACCGATATAAGGCCTAGTCGCAGCATGAGGAGAAAGGTACGATTTTGCGGCCGCAGAGCAAGTATGATTTTCCAACCGCTTGCGGGGGTTACGGATAAAAAGGGCTTGCGGCGGCGGTCGAAATAGGTATATTATCGGGCTGAATGGCCGTAACGCTCGTGGACGGCAGACCTTCGGCCGCCGGATAGCCGGAAATCTGAAACGGTGGTTTGCCTTGTAAGGAGTTGATCGGAGATGTTAAGCACTTTTCGTAAATTCACCAAAGTTGTTATCTGGCTGGTGATTATCGCCTTTGTCGGTACGATCATTTTTGCCTGGGGTATGGAAATCACGCAATCCAAGGCTCAGCGCAACATTGTCGGGACGATCAACGGCAAGGATATCGACTACCGCGTGTACCAGACCTATTATGAACAGCTGTATCAGTCCAAACAGGCCGGATCGGATCAGGAACTGGATGCGACCACGCTTCGCCAGATTCGCCAGCAGGCCTGGGATAATCTGGTCAGCGAATACCTGCTGAATCAGCAGATCGAGAAACGGGGGATCAAGGAAACCGACGAAGAAATCGTCGGCTTCCTGCGGTACCAGCCTCCGGCCGAGCTGCAGCAGATTCAGGAGTTCCAGACCGACGGCAAGTTCGATTATCAGAAGTACGTCTCGGCCATGACCAATCCGCAGGCGGCGACATTCTGGGCCTCGGTGGAGGCCCGGTATCGGCCGCAAATCCGGATCTTTAATCTGCAGCAGGAAGTCGCCGCCACCGCCCGGATTACCGAGGACGAGCTGCACAACTATTTCATTGCCACGCAGGAGAAGGTCCGGGGTCAGATTATCAACGTTCCGGCGGTCAAATTCAGCGAGCCTGGTCCGGAGGTGTCCGACGAGCAGCTGCGGCAATATTACGAAAGCCATAAAGAGGACTACAAGACTGATGAACGGGCGTCTCTGGAGTGCGTGCTCTTCTCCAAAAAGGCCACCGAGGATGACTGGGCGCGGGTGAAAACGGAACTTGAGGCGATTAAGGCCCGCATCGATGCCGGCGAAGATTTCGGCGACATGGCCAAATCGTATTCCGAAGACGGAGCGGCCAAGAACGGCGGCGACTTAGGCGTCTTCCGCAGAGGCCAGATGGTTCCGGAATTCGACCAGGTGGCCTTTGCCCTCGAAACGGGACAGGTGTCCGAACCGGTCCGGACCCGTTTCGGCTGGCATCTGATCAAGCTGTTTTCGAAACAGCAGGATGTTTCCGGCGAGCAGATTCAAGCCAGCCATATCCTCCTGAGGGTGCAGCCATCGACCGAGACCACCGACCAGATGTTCCGCACGGCCAACAAGATTCTGGATGAAATGTCGGGTTCCGACCTGGCCGCGGCGGCCGCCGCCTTGGGTCTGAAGACCGAGCTCACCGGTTCGTTCGTCAAAGGGGGGTCCATCCCCAAGATAGGCGCCGACCGGAAGATCAACGATTTCGCTTTCAAGAACGATGTCGGCGAGATTTCCCCGATTTATGAAACCGATTCGGCCATCGTTATCGCCAAGGTCGTGGAGCGGACGCCGGCGGGCATCGCTCCGTTTGAGATAGCCAAAGTATCCGTCCGGCGGGATGTGGTCAACCAGATGGCGATGGAAGCGTGCCGGTCGGAGATGACGCGCGTAGGCGCTCAGATCGCCGCCGGGGTGCCGTTCGAAACGGCCGCCAAGGATGCCGGATATACGCCGATCACCACCGATCCCATCAGCCGCGAGGGATTCATCCCCGGCATCGGCACCGATCCGTATGTCATCGGCACCCTTTTCAATCTGGCCAATCCCGGCGATGTCTCCAAACCGTTCAAATACAACCGCGGCTGGGCTATCGTGAAACTGCTGGAGCGTCAAAGCGCCGACGCGAGCCAGTATGCCGCCAAGCGTGATTCGCTCGAACAGGCCCTGTTGAGCACTAAACAGCGCGAGGTGTTCAATGCCTGGTACCAGGATCTGATGACCTCGGCCCAGGTCGAGGATTACCTGGATGAATTTTTCTCCGTGCGGGAATAGCCGTTACGGCGAACGAAAAACCCCGGCCCGGCCGGGGTTTTTTTATGCCTTGAATATGCCGCCGGGGCGGACGTATACTATGAAAGCATAAGGGATAACCCGTGTTTCCGTTGAAGGATGACAACCCCACCGCGCATTTGCCGATCGTCACCATCGGTCTAATCGTCATCAATTGCCTGATCCACATCTATCGGATGACCCTGCCGATGCCGGAAGCCCAGCTGGCGGTTTTCCGTTTCGGTCTCATTCCCGCTGAAATCACCCATCTGACCGACCTGACCCCTTCGGTTCCCTTCCCGGTCTGGCTCTCCCCGTTTACTTCGATGTTTCTTCATGGCGACCTCTGGCATCTGGCCGGAAACATGCTCTACCTGTGGATTTTCGGCAATAATATCGAAGACCGGTTGGGACCGTTCCTGTTCACAGTATTCTACATCCTCTCCGGGTTGGCGGCGGTGACCCTGTTCGTCGCCTTGAATCCCACCGGCACCGTCCCGATGATCGGAGCGTCGGGGGCAATCGCCGGCGTCCTCGGCGCCTATCTCGTTCTCTTTCCCCGCGCCCGTATCCTGACCCTGATCTGGATCATCTTTATCATTCGCCTGGTCTGGCTGCCGGCCGTGTTTATCCTGGGATATTGGTTCGTGATTCAACTGGTCATGGGGACGTCTTCGCTGGCCAGCCAGGGAGGCGGGATCGCCTGGTTCGCTCATGTCGGGGGATTCATCTTCGGCTGGCTCTGGTTCCGCGGCCGGTCGCTCTTCCGCGGCCGTTCCACGATCATGTGAATAGAACGTATCGGCTAGCGACCGGACAGAGAAAGAAACGCGGCCAGGGTTAAGGCATGGAAGATATTCCGGGCGGAGTCACACCGCGACGGGAAGGCAATCGGCACCTTCCCGCCGATGACGGCTCCCGCTATTTTGGCTCCGGAAAACAAGGCCATCCCTTTATACACCCCGGCGGCGGTCTCGATGTTCGGAGCGATGAGAATATTGGCCTCCCCGGCTACCGCGGACACGGCTCCTTTTTGCCGGGCGACCTCCGGTAACACGGCCACATCCATCGACAGCGGCCCATCGATACGACAGTTCTTAATCTGTCCCTTGTCGGCCATCTTGGCGATGACCGCCGCTTCCATCGTCACCGGCATGGCCGGATAAATCACCTCGACCGCGGCCAGAAGCGCCACCTTCGGTATCGTTACACTCAAGCGGTTGGCCACCGTTACCGCGTTGTCGATAATCGCCAGCTTGCGGGCGAGGTCCGGTTCGACGTTGACGGCGGCATCGCTCAACAGCAGCAGGCGGGGATAATTATCATGATCGAAGACGGCGACATGGCTGACGATCGCCTTGCCCCGCCGGAAACCGGCCTCGGCTTTGAAAAGTCCCTGCAACAGCTCGCGGGCCGCGATTTTCCCTCGCACCAAAATGTCGGCGCCTCCTCCGGATGCCAGCGCGGCCGCTTCGACCGCCGCCCGTTCCGGCGTTTCGGAGGCGATCAGGGCAACCTGGTCGGACGACAGGACGCTCCGTTCCAGTTGTTGCCGGACGGTATCGCCGGGCCCGATAAGCGTGACCTCGATTAATCCTTCCCCTTTGGCGCGGGATATCGCTTCCATCGTGACGGCGTCATCGGCTCCGACTATGGCCGCCCGCACCTTGCCCTTCGCCGCGACCATCTGCCGCAGGCGCACCTGCAAATCATCCAGATTCCGGATTGGGTCAGCCATGGCTCTCTTCTCCCTTTCCGCCGCGGCGGTAGTAATCGGCCACCAGACAAGCCAGAGCCAAAGAGGTTTTCTTGCCGATCACCGGATCGGTCCGCGACACCAATGAAACCGGAACCCTGGCTCCCACGATCACGCCGGCAAAAATCGTCTCGGCAAATATAATCAGCGCTTTCACCGTCACGTTACATTCTTCGATCGATCCGGAAATGAGGACATCGGCGTCTCCGGCCACCGGACCGGCATACCCGACTCGCGTGGCCGTTCCGGCCGACACGGCCAGGTCGAACCCGATCGGCCCGATCGCCTCGCATCCAGCCGGTTTTCGGTCCTGAATCATCCG
This sequence comes from Candidatus Zixiibacteriota bacterium, assembly GCA_012797915.1. GTDB lineage: Bacteria > Zixibacteria > MSB-5A5 > GN15 > JAAZOE01 > JAAZOE01. The sequence continues at coordinate 6,154 of JAAZOE010000144.1, forward strand.
CATCACCGCCGCCGCGTCCTCGGCCTGCGGTTGCCCTTTCACCGCCGTTTCGCCGGCGGCGGACAGGGCAACCTTGGCCGGGTTGATGCCCAAGGCATGGGCGACGACCAGGGCGTTGGTCAGGATGTCGAATTTCTGTTCCACCGTCGGTTTGACGATCATGCCGCCGTCGGTTATGAGAAGCAACTTGTGATAGCTGGGAATATCGATGACCGCCACGTGCGACAGGGTCGGCCCGGCGCGAAGATGGAAACGGCGGTCGAGGACCCCTTTAAGCAGGGTCGAGGTCGGCACGAATCCCTTCATGATGGCATCCGCTTTCCCCGTATCAGCCATCTCCACCGCGGCCATGACGGCTTCGGCCGGGTCGGGTATGTGGATAATCTCCAAACCGTCGAACGAAAGGTCGTCCTTCTCGCCCAGTTCGCGGATTTTAGCCTCGTCGCCGAACAGCGTTCCGTCACAGATGCCGTCGTCATGCGCCGATTGCATCGCCTCGAGGACATCCGGATCCTGGGCCACGGCCACCGCCACCCGGGGGCGGATGCCGCCGGCGGACAGCTTCTTGGCCGCCCGGATGATATCTTGCGATGATTTGATCATGATCCCTCACCGTCAATCAGCGAGGAGCATCGATGCTCAAGCGTAGACCTTGGCCGTCTCCACCCCGGTCAACGCGCGGATCGCGCCCTCGGCCAGAGCCTTCATCTCATGTTCCCCCGGCACCAGCGTCACCGGGGCAATGAAGCGGACATAATCGGTCAGGATGTCGGTCAGCCGCCGTGAATTGGCCATGCCGCCGGTCAGGATGATGCCGTCGATTCGTCCCTTGAGCGCCGTCGCCGCCGCGCCGATTTCCTTGGCTATTTGGTAACACATCGCTTCATAAATGAGGACCGCCTGCGCATCCCCCGACTCGATCCGTTCTTCGACCTTGCGCAGGTCGGTTTCTCCCAAGTATCCCGCCAGGCCGCTCTTGTTCGACAACAAAGCAATCATTTCGTCGCGCGTGTATGTGCCGCCGTAGCAGAGGTCGACCAGGGCCCCAATCGGCAGGGCGCCGGCCCGTTCCGGTGAAAACGGTCCCATGCCCAGAAGGCCGTCGTTCACATCGACGATTAGTCCGCCGGCCAGAGCCGCCACGGAGATGCCGCCCCCCATATGGGCCACGACGAAATTGACCTCGCTTAGTTTCTTCCCCACCCGCGACGCTTCGGCCCAGGCGACCGCCTTGATATTCAGCACGTGCGCCCGGCACTTGCGGACGATCCCCGGCACACCTGAAATCCGGGCGATATCGGGGAAGTTGTCAACCGTGATCGGATCGGTGATATAGGCGGGGATGTTGTGGATTCGGGCGAAATGGTCGGCCAGAATTGCCCCCAAATTCGCGGC
>JAAZOE010000145.1 GCA_012797915.1 Candidatus Zixiibacteriota bacterium
AATGCGATGCGATACGAGGCGATTTCCAGGATTTTTTACGCAGTCGTTTACGCGGCTTTACGCACATCTACGCAATCGCATGCGACACAGCTCATTGCAGCTGCGTAAAAAATCGGGCCTGCTGCGTAAATGCGTAAATCGATCCCACAAAGAAAAGGCGGAAGCCGCCGGAGCGGTTTCCGCCTTCATGACACTTCCCTGTTGCTGTTGCCCCTCGGCCTCCCCTGCCGAGATTTACGGCGCCGGAGCGACCGCCGGGGGGGTGTAGACCCGCTGAGCCAGTTCGTTGTCGAGCATGAACAAGCCGCTGGCCGAATCGCCGATCAATTTCAGGCGGCCGACGATTTCGGCGGCGTTCTTTTCCTCTTCAACCTGCTCATCGATGAAGAACTTGAGGAAGCTGTGGGCGGCGTGGTCTTTGGCCGCCAGGCTGAGATCGAACAGGTCGTTGATGTTCCGGGAGATGAACTCCTCGTGCGCCAGCGCCTTGGTGAAGGCATCCAACGGCGACGCCCAGGCCTGGTCGGGGCGGTCGATTTTGTCGAGGGCGATGGTTCCCCCACGGTCGAGGATGAAATTGTAAAACAGCATGGCGTGGGCGTGCTCTTCCTGCGTCTGCACGCGCATCCAGTTGGCGAATCCTTTCAGGTTGAGCGATTCGAACCAGGCCGCCATGGACAGGTAGAGATATTCCGAGAACAGTTCGCGATTCAGATGTTCGTTAAACGCCTTGACGATATTTTGGTTCATGGCCATTGCTTTCTTTCCTTTCTGTTGCCTTCGTTGCCTTGACTGCCGGATGACAATCGTTTTCAAATTCCATGTACGATATACAACCGGGGATTGGGCCGTAAGGTTTCCGAAAAATGAATACTCGCCGGGTCTTCCGCCGGATCGCGGCCTGACATGCGGGCAGGTCACAATCCCCCTCGGGCGAGCCCTCGGCGTATCAAGACCTGCCCGAACCACAAGAGACCCTGCAGAACGGCCAAAGCCTGCTTGTGGGACGGTCTCGGGCGCGCAGCCGCGCGCCCCTACGATAGGGTTCGGACGCGCAAGACGGACCGGGAAAACCCGGCAGATACGACGCGGTTGGAGAAAGATGGTCAGAAGGCGTTGGGAAAGTGCTCGACGTCGCCTTTGGTGATGGTGACGACATCGAACCGGATATCCAGGCCGGGTGCCGGGTATCGTTGCAGATACGCCTCGGCGGCGCGGCGGAGGTTGTCCTGTTTCTCGCTTCCGATCCAGGTGGCCGGGTGGCCGAAGTTTCCGGCGGGGGAATTTTTGACCTCGACGAAGACCAGACATTCGCCATCGCGGCAAACCAGATCGATTTCCAAATGCGAGAGGCGGAGGTTGCGGTGAAGAATGGTGTAGCCGAGGTTTTCCAGGAAGCGGGCGGCGGCCGTCTCTCCCCTGGCGCCCTTCTCTATTTTTGCCTTACTCATCAGGCCAGTTTCAAGTCCATTTGGCCGATCAGTTCCTGAACCGGACGGAACGATTTCCGGTGAATCGGGGTCGGGCCGAACCGGCGGAGTTCCTCGAGGTGATCGGCGGTGGGATATCCCTTGTGGCGGTCGAAAGCGAACAGCGGATACAGGGAGGCATAATGGTCCATGATTCGGTCCCGGGTAACTTTGGCGATGATCGAGGCGGCGGAGATGGAGGGACAGACGGCATCGCCGCCGACGATAGCCATCTGCGGCAGGTTGACGCCGGGGATGGCCTGGTTGCCATCGACGAGAACAATATCGGCCTGACCGGCCAGCTTGCGGACGGCCTCGGTCATGGCCCGCAGGGAGGCCCGAAGGATGTTGATATGATCGATGATTTCATTGTCGATGATACCGACGGCATATTGGGCGGCAGAGGAGACGATCCGTTCGAAGGCGAGGTCCCGTTTGAGCGGGGTCAACTTTTTGGAATCGTCGAGTCCCTCCATGTCGTACCCCTCGGGAAGCAGAACCGCCGCGGCCACGACCGGGCCGGCCAGGGGGCCCCGCCCGGCCTCATCGACCCCGATCATCAGGCGGTAGCCGTTGTTTTTCAGACGCTCCTCGAGCTGCCGATAATCGGTGATCCGCCCGGCCTCTTCCTTGATGATTAAATGCGGCACGGCCTCTTCCCTTTCATTCGGGGATCCTTCCCGTTTTCACGGGTTTCCCCCGGTGCAGGACCTATAGTAGTTTTATCGGGTGGAAGCAAGAAAGAATTTACCGAATTCATTGAAACGCGCGTATGGTAACTGCGTCTAATTCATAGGGATATGCTCAGACGGGTGACGCTGGTCCAGACGGAATGCGGTCGGACGCTCGGCCGCGAGGAAAGCCTGCTGGTTTTCCGGCAACGGCCGGATTTTATCGTCCTGCCGGAGTACTATAATATCGATCCGGAGCGGCGCGACACGGTATACAACGCCTCGCGGGCGGCGGATTATCTGCGGTATTGCCGGACCTTGTCGGACCGGTTCGGGACGGTACTGATCGCCGGGACGGCGATTGAGTGGGATCACGATCGGTTCTACAACACGGCAACGATTTTCGATCGCGGCATCGCTATCGGGCGGTACCGCAAGGTCAACCCGACGCTTCGTGAACGGGAGAACGGCATCGCGGCCGGCAGGGATATCGATGCTTTTGAGGTCGATGGGGTGCGAATCGCGGTCGTCATCTGCGCCGATGTCTTTCAGCGGGAGAATTTCGCCCGGCTGGCCAACCTGGAAGCCGATATCATTTTCATCCCCACCACCTCTCCCCTGCGCCCGATGGAGACGGTGGCCGACAAGTTTACCCGTGATAAGATGATATTTGTCGCCGGCGCCCGTCAGGCCGGCGGATATCTGGTCAAATGCTGCGCCTCGGGCCGTCTGTGGGGTAAGGAGCTGCAGGGCCGGTCGCTGGTAGCCGCCCCCTGGGGCATCATCACCCGCGTTCCCCCGACGGAGGAAGGAAAGGGACGCATCCTGTCGGTCACCCTCGATATCGCCGAACTGCGGGAATTCCGCGCCAAATGGAGGCGGGTGGTCGCGGCCGAATCCTGATATACCGCTTGAATTTTCTTCGAAATTTCCGCTTATTTCCCGGCAATGTCGAAAGGAGACAACGGATGCCGTGGAAATGTATCATCATCGGGAGTATCATCTGTCTGGCCGCAACAACGGCCGGTCCGCTTCGGGCCGAGCAGGGGATGTGGCCGCTGTACGATCTGGACAAACTGCCGTTCGACAGCATGAGGGTGGCGGGACTGACGCTGGGACCGGCCCAGATTTATGATCCCCAGGGGAACGGGTTGTCCAATGCCGTGATCAACCTCAGCGGCGGCTCGGCCTCGTTCGTATCCGCGGACGGGCTGATCATCACCAACCATCATGTGGCCTTCGATGCAATCCAGAAACAGAGCACGCTGGAGCATAACTACCTTCGCGACGGGTTTTATGCCGCCACCCGGGACCAGGAGATCCCGGCGGTGGGGTACGAGGTCTCCGTGATTCTGGAGACGAAAGACGTCACGGCGCAGGTTCTGAAGGGGATCGGCGACGACGTGACCGGGCGGAGGCGGCACGACGCCATTGAATCGGCCACGAAGAAAATCGTCGGTCAGGCGGAAAAAGGGCGCCAGGTCAAATGCCGGGTGGCCACGATGTTCGGCGGCGCCCAATATATCCTCTACACGTACTTCCGGCTTCGGGATGTCCGTCTGGTCTATGCTCCGCCGGACGCGATCGGCAATTTCGGCGGTGAGACCGACAACTGGATGTGGCCGCGACACACGGGGGATTTTTCATTTTTGCGGGCGTATGTGGGACCGGACGGCAAACCGGCCGACTTCTCCCCCGCCAATGTCCCCTATCATCCCAAGGTCTGGCTGCCGATATCGTCGAGCGGGGTCAAAGAGGGGGATCTCACGCTGTTGATCGGCTTCCCCGGCGTCACCCATCGATATACCTGGGCCAGCGACATCGCCGACCTGTTCGGGTATTACTATCCGCAGTCGATCGGGGTGTATCACGATTGTCTGGAAATTATGGAGGCGGCCGCCGCGACCGATTCGGTCGTTGCCCTTCGGCTGGAATCGCGGATCAAGGGGATGAGCAATTTCTACAAGAAATATCAGGGGATGATGCAGGGGTACCGTCGGTCGGATGTCTTGGCCAGGAAACAGGCGCAGGAGAGTCAACTGACGGCGTTTATCGACTCGCGTCCGGAGCTGGTGAAGAAGTACGGAGATGTCCTTCCGGCGTTGGACAGCCTGACCCGGGCGAAACTTCCGACCCGGGAGAAAGATTTTTATCTGGAATGGTTTCCGCGGGTGGGGCAATTGTTCGCCAACGTCCGGAGAATCTATAAATGGTCGGTGGAGCAGGAAAAGAAGGATATCGACCGCGAGGTAGGGTTCCAGGACCGGGACTCGGCGAATATCCGCAAGGGGCTGGAAAACCTGCAGATCAATCTGGTGCCGGCGGTGGACAGGCAGTTGTTCAAATACCTCCTGTTGACCGCGCTGACGCTGCCCGAAGGGCAGAAGATCGACGTGATCGAGAAACTCTGCGCCGGGAACAACCCGGCCGAGCTGGAAAAGGCGCTGGACCGGTATCTCGACACCCTGTATTCCCGGACGACGATGACGGACAAGGACGCCCGCATGGCGGCGTTCGGCAAGAAAAAGAGCGAGTTGGAGAAATCAACCGATCCGTTTATCCGTCTGGCCATCGCCCTGACGCCGGAATTCGATGAGTTCGACGCCCGGCAGAAGCAGTTCGCCGGGGAATCGGACCGGCTGGAACCGCTCTTGATCCAAGCCTACCGGGATTGGAAACAGGGGAAGCTGTATCCCGATGCCAACGGCACCCAGCGATTCAACTACGGAGCGGTGGCCGGATATGCGCCGCGGGATGCGGTCAAGTATCATTACCTGACGACATTGACGGGAGTCATGGAGAAGGAAACCGGCAAAGAGCCATTTATCGTCCCGGAGAAACTCAAGCAGGTGTATAAGGACAAAGATTTCGGCCGGTATATCGATCCGGCGGTAAACGATATTCCGGTTTGTTTCGTGACCTCCAACAGCGGCACCAACGGCAACTCCGGCAGTCCGATGATTAACGGCAAAGGGGAGTTGGTCGGAGTGGATTTCGACACCGACTATGAAGGGTTGTCGGCCGATTACCTGCATAATCCGGACCTGGCCCGGGCGGTGGTGGTGGACAGCCGGTATGTTTTATTTCTGCTGGACAAGGTGTACCATCTGGACGGGTTGCTGAAGGAGATGACGATTCATTGATGATGACACGGGGGCCGCGGTGATCGATCCGGAACTGGCCAAACGGGTTTTGACGACGGCGCTGGGCAAGGGAGCCGATTACGCCGATCTGTATGCCGAGCGGGCGGGATACCACCTGGTTCTATCCGATGATCGTCGATTGCGGACCGATCTGCTGACCGACCAGGGGGTCGGCATACGGGTGGTGATGGGGGATCGGACCTACTATGCCATCACCGACCGTTTCGAAGAAGCGGCTTTGCTGAAGCTGGCGGCGTTCGTTCGTGACGCCGCCGGTAGCGGGAAGGCCGCCGGGCGGGTCCTTGACCTCCGCCGAGAGGCGGCGCAATTGCGGCCGCCGTTTGCCATCGCCCCGGCCTCGGTGGAAACCGAGGCGCGCATCGACTTGGTCCATCGCGGCGAGGAGGCGGCCTGGTCGGCGCCGCATTGCATCCAGGCAACCGTGCGGCATCGCGATTTCCAGCGAGAGATTTTCCTGGCCAGTACCCTGCATGAGACGACGGTGAGGCAGACGCTGGGATTGACCGAATTCGCGGTCATGGTCATCGTGGACCGCAACGGAACGCGGGAAAGCGGCCTGCAGGCGCGGTCGTTTTATCAGGGATTGGAGGCGTTGCGGGGGGAGTATGCTCCGGAAGCGATCGCGGGCCGGGCGGCGGATATCGCAGCGACGGCGCTGGACGCCGGGGACTGCCCCCGCGGAGAGATGCCGGTGGTGTTCGCCTCCGGCGACAACGGGATGCTGTTTCATGAGTCGTGCGGCCATGGGATGGAAGCCGATCTGGTGGAAAAAGGGTCGGTGTTCGGCGGGCGGATCGGCGAGGCGGTCGCCTCTCCCCTGGTCTCGCTGGTGGACGACGGCACCCTGGTTGGATACCCCGGATCGTACGAATTCGACGATGAAGGCACGCCGTCGCAGCCGACGATGCTGATCGACAGGGGAATCTTGCAGGCGTACCTGCATTCATCGGTTACGGCGCGCAAGGCGGGGGCGGCACTGACCGGATCGGCGCGGCGGGAATCATACAAATACCCGCCGATCCACCGGATGCGCAACACCTATATTCTGGCCGGGGATAGCGACCCGGAGGAGATCATCCGCGATACCAAGCGGGGGCTGTATGCCGTCGACGCCGGAAGCGGCGGGCAAGTCAATGTCATCACCGGTGAATTCATCACTTCGGTCAAGCTGGGATATCTGATCGAGGACGGCCGCCTGACCCGGCCGGTCAAGGGAGCCTCGATCATCGGCCGGGGAATCGACGCCCTGCGCGATATCGATATGGTCGGAAACGACTTGAAAATTACCTATATGGGGGGACGGTGCGGCAAGGGACAGCAGGTGCCGGTCGGCGTAGGGATGCCGACGGTGCGGGTAAAGGCGTTGACGGTCGGCGGCACCGGGGAAGCGTGCGCCGGGGGACAGGAATGAATCCTCTTGAGATCGGCCAGGCCTTGGTGGAACGCGCCCGGAAACTGGGGGCCGACGAGGCGGAGGCGTTTGTCCAGAAGGCGGCGACGGTTCAGATCGAAATCCGCGACGGGCAGGCCGAGACGGTGACCTACAGGGACCGTAACGGATACGGCCTGCGGGTGT
>JAAZOE010000146.1 GCA_012797915.1 Candidatus Zixiibacteriota bacterium
AAGAGCAGGGACTTCTCGGTTCGAACCATTATGCCGACCAGGCGTTGGCCAATGGCGACAGCATCGTCTATATGTTCAACATGGACATGATCGCCGAGATAGCCAATGTCTCGCAGGCCAAGCTGTATCACGGGTCGGTTTTGACCTACACCCAACTGTGCCTGCAGCTGGCCGATTCGCTGGTGGGCATCGCGGCCACGTTGTCGGGGAGTTCCGGAGGATCGGATCATTACCCCTTCATCCAGAACGGGTATGAGGCGACATTTTTGCACGAGTACGTGTTTTCATCGGTGTACCATTCCTCCCAGGACAGCACGACATATATGGATTTCCCCTACTTCACCAGGATGGCCAAGGCGGGCCTGGCCACCGTCTACGTGGTCAGCCAGACCTACGTTCCCAGCCCGCGGGTGAAATTCGACTATCCCGACGGGCTGCCGTTGGAGGTTTTGCCGGGCAACCAGACCCAGTTCCGGGTAGTTATCTCCGGATTATACGGCGGGACGCCGGTGGAGGGATCCGGCCGGCTGTATTACTCCGTCAACGGCGGAACCACGGTGGAAACGGCGATGAATCAGCCTTTCCCCAACCGCTATCAGGCGATTTTGCCGGCCCTGGAGTGCGGTGATACGGTGACGTTTTACTTCAGCGCCGAGGAGGTCGAAAACGGCATCTTTTACAATCCTGATCCGGCCAATCCCTTCACGGCCATCCCCGTGACCGACGATTCGGTCGTCTTCGCCGACAATTTCGAACAGGACTTGGGCTGGACGACGACCGGTTCATGGCAGCGCGGTTCGCCGACCGGCGGCGGCGGAGCGTACGGGAATCCCGATCCGGTGGGGGGGCATGCCAGCGCCAATTGCCTGGGCTACAACCTGTCCGGCGATTATGCCAGTAATATGAGCACCATGCCCGTGACCAGTCCGGCGTTCAATTGCAGCGGGGTTTCGGGGATCCATCTGACTTTCTGGCGCTGGCTGGGAGTCGAAAAGGCGTTGTACGATCATGCCACCATTCAGGCGAGCACGAATGGGACCACCTGGTCGACGATTTGGGAGAATTCCTCGGCGAACGCGGTCGAGGACGGCTCCTGGACCTGGCAGGATATTGACATCTCCGCGGTGGCCGACAATCAGCCGGTGGTATACCTGCGCTGGACGATGGGGCCGACGGACGGGTCGTGGAATTATTGCGGATGGAATATCGACGACGTATCGGTCGGCGGTCATATCTGCAATCCGACGCTGCAAATCGTCACGACCTCCCTGCCCGACTGGACGGCGGGGCATCCCTATACCCAGCAGCTGCAATCGTCCGGCGGCACGGCTCCGTTTACCTGGATCGACAAGTATGGGAGTCTGGCCGGGACCGGTTTGAGCCTGTCGACGGGCGGGTTGTTGGCCGGGACGCCGCTGGCGGCAGGACCGATCGGGTTCACCGCCCAGGTGACCGACGACCAAAGCAACTCGGTCGAAAAGGGGTATACTTTTACAATCAACCCGGCCCTGGAGGTCACGACCGAATCGCTGCCTGAGGCCGGTCAGGGTCAGCCGTATTCGCAACAACTGACCGCTTCCGGCGGCACGGGAGCCCGTACCTGGCAGGATACAGACGGGGCGTTGTCCGGAACCGGTTTGGTGCTTCTTTCGTCGGGACTTTTAGCCGGGACCCCGACCGTGGGCGGAACCATCGATTTCGTCGCGAGGGTAACCGATGCGGTCGGAGCCTCGACGGACAAACCACTTCCCTTGGCCGTCAATGGACCATACGAATGCGGCGATGGGAATGGCGACGGGGACGTCAACGTCGCCGATGCCGTTTACGTCATCAACTTTGTGTTCCGCGGCGGGGCGGCCCCGGACCCGTTCGACGCCGGCGACGCCAACTGCGATGGACAAGTTAATGTCGGGGATGCGGTATACGTCGTGAATTACGTGTTCCGCAGCGGCCCGGCGCCCTGTTGTCCCTGAACGCCGATTGAGTGACATAGAATAAAACAAACGGGATGCACCGAAAGCGGCGCATCCCGTTTATGTTGGGTAATAATCGACGATGGCGGGCCGGAAGGATTTGACTGGCCTTGTCGGATACCACCCCTTATGTTTAGGCAGGACACTTCCCCGCGCACGCCACTGTATGCCGGATTGCCGTATTATCCGGTGAATTGAGCCACTGATTGGAGGGATGGGTTTTATGCAGCGAATCACCCGGCGGTGCGGTCTTGGCCTTCTTGGTTTATACGGCGGCCTGGCCCTATGGACCGCCTGCGGCTCCGATGAACCGACCCAGCCCCAACCGTCGGTTCCGCCATCCCCCGTATGCGAGAAGACCGACTCGCTTCGGGCGGACAACCGGACGCCGATATCGCATGTGGCCGATTGGGGACAGCCGGTCCGTTTGGGAAGTCCGGTCAACACGCTTTGCCCGCAGGACGCCATCGAGATATCCCGCGACGGCCGGTACCTGTATGTCATGTACACCGAGGATATCCTGACCAGGATGAGTTCGGAACAGATTCTGGCCCGGCACAATAATACCTATCGTTTGGAGCGAATCGGCGGGCCGGATGAGTTCGGCGAACCGGAATTCTATGATATGGGAAAGGGGATCGGCCAGTCATTCAACGGGGAACTGAGTTTTTCACCAAATGATTCCCTGGTCTACTTCCATTCCCTGCGGGCGACCAACCTGGGATATCAGCAGGATCCTCCGGTCGATGATTTCCTCGATATTTATGTCGCCGACATCATCGACAGCCTGCCCGGCCCGGGACGGAACCTGGGACCCAGGGTCAATTCCATCTATGCCGACGGTGAGGCGGCCATCCATCCCGACGGCGTCATGTTGTACTTCGGGTCGCTTCGGCCCGGCGGATCGGGGAAAACCGATATCTGGTCGTCGACGTTCGACGGCAGCGATTGGAGCGACCCGGTCAACCTGGGGGCGACAATCAATTCCTCGGAGGATGACTATCAACCGACGTTCACGCCGGACGGGGACACGATGTATTATGCATCGGCGGGCAACATCATTCTGGGCATGGCCATCTACCGATCGGTGCGGACCGGCGGCGTGTGGGGCGCGCCGCAACTGGTGATCAGCGGTTTGGCCGGAGAACCGACGCTGACCGCCGACGGGCAACTGCTGTATTTCATCCATGTCCTGTCGGATGCCGGCGGCAATTATGATGCCGATGTCTGGTACTGCCCCCGGATCCGCAAGTAAGAACCGCCCGCGGCCGGCGGGGATTTCGCTTGGCGGGCCCGACCGAATGTGGTAGATTCCCGGCGAAAACCGCAGTACGGGTCATGGGGACGGCCGGAAGTGAAATGCATCTTCAGTGTCGACGTCGAGGACTGGTTCCATATCCTGGATATTTCGGGCGCCCCCGATATGTCCGCGTGGGAGACTCTCCCCTCGCAGGTCTCCCGTAATTTCCTGACGCTGCTGGACCTGTTCGAGGAAAAGCAGGTGCGGGTTACCTGTTTTTTCCTGGGCTGGGTGGCGGAGCGGTTCCCTGATCTCGTCCGCCAGGCACATCGCCGGGGGCACGAAGTCGCTTCGCACGGATATGGGCACAGGCTGGTGTATGATATGACCGTTGCGGAATTCAGCCGTGACATAAAAAGGTCCAAGCACGTGCTGGAGGATATTATCGGCGCGCCGGTGTTGGGATACCGGGCACCGGGGTTTTCGGTGACCGAGAAGACACCGTGGTTTTTCGAGGCCTTGATCGAGGCGGGGTACCGATATGATTCATCGGTGTTTCCGGGGGCGCACGGACACGGCGGCGTGGTGGCCGCGGAAGCGAGGCCGTCGTTGATCGCGGGCAAGGCGGGGACCTTGATCGAGTTCCCGATTACGACGGTGTCGGTGTTCGGCCGGTCGATCTGTTTCTTCGGCGGCGGATACCTGAGGCTTTTCCCGTACCCGCTTATTCGGACCATGGCCCGGCGAGTGCTTCGGGACGGCCGACCGGTCGTGTTCTACCTGCACCCGCGCGAGATCGACCCCGGTCATCCCCGGCTGCCGATGGGGCCGGTACGACGATACAAGTCGTATGTCAATCTGGCGGGGGTCGAGGTGAAGGTGCGGCGGATTCTGGATGAGTTCGAGTTCGCGACCTTCGCGGATTTATTGAAGGATCATCACCTTTTCGGGGAGACGGTGTGATGGCGCGGAAAACGACGGCGGACTTTTTTGATGGTTATGCCTCCGACTTCGACGCCATCTACGGAGGGAAGAACGATCTCGTCCATCGTCTCATCAACCGTTTCCTGCGAAAAAGCATGCACCTGCGGTATCTCAGAACCATAGAGGGGTGCCGCCCCATCGAGGGGCGGACCGTGCTCGACGTCGGCTGCGGCCCCGGCCATTATTGCATCGCCCTGGCCGAACGGGGGGCTTCCCAGGTGTGCGGCATCGATTTCGCGGAAGGGATGATCGATCTGGCGAAGAAGAACGCCGCACATCGCGGCGTCGCCAACCGGTGCGAGTTTATCGTCGATGATTTCCTTGCCCGGCGCTTCGAGCATCGTTTCGATTACACCGTGGTCATGGGGTTTATGGATTATATCGAGGATCCGCGGTTGGTGATCGATAAAGTGTTGTCGCTGACCTCTGGCCGGGCCTTTTTCAGCTTTCCGGCCGCCGGCGGGTTTCTGGCCTGGCAGCGGGAGATGCGATATCGGAAACGG
>JAAZOE010000147.1 GCA_012797915.1 Candidatus Zixiibacteriota bacterium
CGGCGACTTCCCGGGCCCGGAAAATATCGTGCGTCGACATCAGAATCGCCTTGCCTTCGCTTCGCAACGTTTCCAAAAGCCGCAGAAAGTCATACCCGGCCTTGGGGTCCAGGCCCGCGGTCGGCTCATCGAGCAGGATGGCCGGAGCGTTTTTGGCGATGGCGATGGCGATCCCGCACTTCTGCCGCATCCCCTTGGAGAATTCCTTCAGCCGTTTGTGATGCACCGTGGCCGGCAGGCCGACGCGGACGAGAATGTCCCGGAGGTGATCGCGGGTATACGTGGCGTTGCCGCCGATGCGCGAGAAAAACTCCAGGTTTTGCAGGGCGGTGAAATTGCCGTAGAGCATGACGTTTTCGGAGACGAAGGCGACGTTTTTCTTGGCCTCCAGCGGCTCTTTGTGGCTGGCGATACCGCCGATTCGGGCCTCCCCTTCGGTCGGCTCGATCAGATTGAGAAACAGATTAATGGTCGTCGTCTTCCCCGCCCCGTTCCCCCCCAGCATGGCGTAGATTTGTCCGGCCGTCACCCGGAAGGAAACATGGTCCAGGGCCAGCACCCCGTCCTCGTACCGTTTGGTCAGGCCGACCGCCTCGAGGCGGACGTCGGCGTCCGATGTTTGCCGTTCAGTCATGACATACCTCTCGATGTATGGGTCTCATGCGCTATCTGCGCGTCAATTTGATGCCCAGAGCCACCACCGCCCCGACCAGACCCACGATCAGTAGCACCAGCAGGGTGGTCCCAAAGACGTTGGCGCCGGGCTTGATTTCCACCGTCACGGTCTTGTCTTCCCCCACCACCAGCTGGCCGCCGGAGGTGGCGGTCGACCGTACGCGGATGGCGTACTTGCCCACCGCGACGTCGGTCGGGGGAAGGAAGGTCAACCGCACCTGGGTCTCGCCGCCGATCTCCAGCGCCGGCACTGTCGTCGGTTCGATCCGCTTGGTCCAGTTCAGCGGCAGGTCGACGCGCAGCTCGACGTTGTCCAGTCGACGGCTTCCTTCGTTGATCAGGTCCATCGCCAGCGTAACGGTGTTCCCCTCGGTGATGGCATGATACAACTGCGGCGACTGCACCAGCAGTTTCCCCAAGCCGCGCGGCCGCAGTTCCAGTTTGGCGTACCCGACCCCGAGTTGGTCAAGCTCCGCCTCCGTCCAGATTTTTCCGGCCGGTTCGAGACTCATCCCCCCCTTGTCCGCCGGCACGGCCAGAACATAAAAGGAAATCGGCTGGTCGATAATCACCGGGCCGGTGGGCCGGTCGGGCAGAGCCACCTCCAGAGCCGCGTTCTTGCTGCGGGTCGATTCGGTGAAGCGAACCTGGCTCAGCCGCGCCCCGCCCGAGGCATCCTTGAAGAACCGGCTGATCTCCGGCGGCAGATTGACCACGTCCAGACTGAACGTATTCCCGGCCCCGCTGAACAGCTCAAGGGTCAGGTCGAAGGACGCCGACTTGCCCAGTTCGACCTCCTGCGAGAACTGCTCCGACTGGATGGCCACCTTGTTGACCGAAACATCCTTCTGTAAAAAGATTTTCATGCTCCGCTGGGAGCCGTTGCCGTAAATCATCCCCACCGTGACGGCATCGAGGTCCTGCAACAACACGAAATCGAGGGTCTGCGGCTGTCCGTACCGTAGTTCGGCGATCTTGGCTTCGTACGGCTGACCAATGACCGCGTCCTGGTCGTTGAACAAGGAGACATAGACATTGGTGACGACGTCCGGCTGCAGGGTGCGGAACAGTTTGTCGTCGATGTTGAGCAGCTTCTGAAATTCCGCCGACCCGCCGGAGGTGTTAGCCAATGTCAACCGCACGTGCCGGCTGCCGTCGGCCGCATGGCGCTTGACTGCCGCGGCCACCGAGACATACTGCTGCTCGAACAGCACCGCCAAAAGCGACTGCTGGAAGTTGACCTCGGCATCGGAAAAAGCGCTTCGGGCGCGGTCCATCTCGGCCTGATTGATTAATCGTTTCTCGAAAAGGGTCTTCTGGCGTTCGTACTCGGCGCGGGCGACCTCATACACCTCTTTGGCCCGTTTCAACCCCAGCAGGCTGTAGGTATCATCCCGCTGATTGAAATACGACCCGCTCTGGGCCTCCGCCGGCCCGGCCGCCGGCATCAAGGCCAGCAATGCCACGGCCACTATCTGCCCCATCACCCATTTTCGAATCCGTCCCAAGCATCGGCTCCTTCGGATGTTTTCCGTTTTTTCTTCCTACACGCGAAGATAGGGGCCCGGTTGCGGCCGGCGGCGTTATCGTCTGTTAAGAGATGTTAACAAATGTTAAAGTCGGGCTGTCCGATGGCGATGAACGTATATATATTATGCCTATGAAGCTGTCGCCGAAAACGGTTCGCATCATCATCGCCCTGGCGGTCATGGCCCTGGCGGGACTGGTCGTCCTGCAGGGGTTGCTGCTTCTCACCGCTCTGGAATCCAAGGAACAGACGTTTCGGCGCAACGTCCTGGCGGCATTGAACGGCGCCGCGCAGGGGCTGGAGACCTCGGAAGCAATGCACTATTCGGTCTGCGCCGCCCTGTCGGACGACGACAGCCTGGCGCAGCAGCGCTGGACGTCCGAGTTTTCCCCGCCCGATTCTCTCTGCCGCGACAGCGTCATCTTCGTGGCCGCCACGGCCGACACCGTCCCCCCCGTGCGCATTACCGGCGACTCCCTTTACTATGTCGTCCACCGTCCCCAACGGGTCTTGATCCAGGTGTACAATCCCGACCATTCCGAGAAACGGATCACTATCGACACTTTCAAGACCGCCGGACAATACAGCATCAGCCTCGACTCGCTTCCGCCGTCCCCCGGCGGGTACGCCTACAGCTACCGGCTGGACGGCAGGTCCGTCGTTCAACAGATCGAAACCTTCGGGAATCGCCCCGGCCCGCTGGCCGGGTTTATGGGGAACGATGGCAAGACCGTGCTGGTTCAGCGGGTCCTGAGTCTGCTGATGGACGCCGAACGGCGGCCGATCGAGAAACGACTCGACCGCACGGCGCTCGATTCGGCCGTCACCGCCAATCTGAAATACCACGGTATCGAATTAGAGCACGCCATCGGGATCGTCACCGGAAACCTTGATTCCCTGGCCCTGGCCGAACCGGCCGATGCGGCCGATGAATTGCGAATGTCCGAATTCCGGACGCGGCTGTTTCCCCAGGACGTGTTTTCCATCCCCAGCAATTTGGTTATCCATTTCCCCGGTCAGACGTTCTACCTGTGGCGGCAGATGACCCCGCTGCTTGCGGCCACCGTTATCCTGATGGGCATTATCATCGTTTGCTTCGTGATGACGGTCCGGATCATGACCTCGCAACGCCGGTTCGCCGGGCGGCTGGTCGACTTCATCAACAACATGACCCACGAATTCAAGACGCCGCTGTCGACCGTGGCCCTGGCCAGCGAGGCTATTTCCCGTCCCGACGTTACCGCCGAGCCGGAGAAGATCGCCCGCTTCAACCGGATGATCGCCGATGAAAATCAGCGGATGCGGCACCAGGTGGACAAGATTCTACAGATGGCCGTGCTGGAAGAAGGCGACTATGAACTGGCCCTCGAGGAAGTCGACCTGCACGACATCATCCGCCGGGCGGTCGACAGTTTCACGCTGGCGGTGGAATCGCGCGGCGGCCGGATCGCCTGTGACCTGAAAGCGGACCGGCCGGTCGTGACCGCCGACCGAATCCACGCCGCCAACATCATCCATAACCTGCTGGACAACGCCAACAAGTACTCCCCCGACCCGCCGGACATAGCCGTCTCCACCCGCGATGCTGATGGAGGCGTCATGGTCGTCATCAAAGACCACGGCATCGGCATCGGTGAGGCCGACCGGGAGCAGGTTTTCGATAAATATTACCGCGTCCCCAACGGCGACGTCCACGAGGTGAAAGGATTCGGCCTGGGCCTGTACTATGTTAAAACAATGGCCGAAGCCCACGGTGGTTATGTAAAAGTGAGCAGTGAACTGAACAAAGGAAGCACTTTTGTGATTTATATACCGATAGA
>JAAZOE010000004.1 GCA_012797915.1 Candidatus Zixiibacteriota bacterium
ACGGCTGGGAGTGTTTGCCGGCGCGGCCTGCGACGCCTGTTTCGGGATGCGTCCGGCCTGGCGCAAGGAGTTCCTGCGGCGGATGAAAGACGTCAATCCGAAAATCTGGCTGGTCTTCGAAACCCGGCCGGAGTATCTCGACGCCGAGGATATCGAATTACTGGCCGGACGGCCGACCGAGATTCAGTTCGGGGTCGAAAGCGGGTCGCCGGAGATTCTGCGGATCATGAAGAAGACCCGTCAGCCGGAGCAGTTCCTCGAGCGGTTCGCCCGGGTCAGCGACATGCTTTCCGACCGGGGCATCCTGCATCGGGCCAACCTGATTTTCAATCATCCCGGCGAGACGCGCAAGACGCTGGACGAAACGATGGCTTTCATGGACCGGATGCTGGCCCGAAACGATTCCTACCTGATGTGGGCGGTGCACGGGTTCATGGATTTCCCCGGCTGCGATATCGACACCAGCCGGGCCGAATACGAGCGAAAATACGGCTGCCGGTTCCTGGCCGGCGACTGGTGGAAGGGAGAGACCGATCAGTACGACGCCAGCCTGAAGTTCGTACCGTCGGCCGATTTGGACGGCGAAAACCTCGGCTTGTGGGAAAAGCTGACCAAGCAGCGCGACCGGCGGATGCGCGATACGCTGGCCGACGACGCCTTCCAGTTTGCGGCCCAAAAATATTTCTGGGAGTGGCGGGATGACCCCCGATTTAAAAACGATTAAACGTCTCTGGGGGTATCTGAAGCCGTACTGGCGGCTGGAGCTGTTGGCCCTGTTCGCCATGTGTCTATTGGCCGCGCTGGCGCTGGCCCTGCCGATTTCGATTCAGTACATGATCGACAAGCTGATCCCCGGCCTGGCCGGCGAGGGGGCCCACAGCGAGAAGATGACCCGGGTGGCCGTGTTCGGCGGTATCCTGATTTTCATCTACCTGTCGCACGTCCTTCTGGCCTGGTGGCGCGATTATATCGCCGCCCGGATCGGCGCCAGCATCATCGCCGACATGCGCTCGCAGTTTTTCGCCCACCTGCAACGAGTGTCGCTACGGTTTTACCAGACCCATCAGGTCGGCGAAATCATGTCGCGGTTGATGTCGGACGTCAGCCGCATCCAGAGCCTGCTGACCACCACTTTGCTGACCTTTTTCGCCAACGTCTTTCTGCTGATCGCCATCTTCATCTACCTGCTGCAGGTCAACTGGCTGTTGACCCTGGTTGCCCTGGTGCCGGTGCCGCTGACCATCTGGCTGTCAAACCGGTTCGGGATTCGCCTGCACACGATCTCGATGAGACTTCAGGAAACCATCGCCGGGCTGTCGGCCCGCCTGCAGGAAACGTTTCTGGCCACCCGGACGATTCGCGCCTTCACGCAGGAGGATACCGAGAAGAAAAAGGTGGACAAGGTCCTGAACGTCCTGACCGGTTGTTACATAAAAAACAGCGTGATTACCTCGCTGGCGGCCAACCTCGTCCATTTCGTCAACATGGTCGGGCCGATCGTGGTGCTGGCCTGGGGAACCTATCTGGTGGCCGACGGGTCGATCAAGCTGGGGTCGCTCATCGCCTTCTATCTGCTGTTGAGTTATCTCTATTCGCCGATTCAGGACCTGGCCTCGATCAATATCGAGGTGCAGTCGGCGATGGCCTCGGTCAACCGCATCTTCGAATACCTCGACCTCCCCCCCGCCGTGACCGAACCGGAAAAGCCGATCACGCTGACCCGGCCCAAAGGGGCGATTACGCTCAAAGATATTTCTTTCCAATATGAGGACAGCGGATTCCGCATAGAGCATCTGACGCTCGATATCCGGCCCGGAGAAAATCTGGCCATTGTCGGGCCATCAGGTTCGGGCAAGACGACCATCACCAATTTGATTCT
>JAAZOE010000148.1 GCA_012797915.1 Candidatus Zixiibacteriota bacterium
GCGACGAGGATTCCTCACCGATAGCCCCGGTCAGAATGGGTGAGTCGATCAGGACGAAACCGCGGTTGTAGAAAAATTCCCGGATGGCCCAGATGACTTCGTTCCGGATTTTCATGATGGCATATTGCCGCGAGGACCGCAGCCAGAGATGGCGCAGGTCATGCAGGAAATCGACGCCATGTTCCTTTTTGGTGATCGGGTACGGTTCGGCGATCTGGACGATTTCGATATTGGTCAGTCCGAGTTCGTACCCGCCGGGGGAACGCGGTTCGACCCGGACTGTGCCGGTAATCTTCAGCGAGCTTTCCTGGGTTAAGGCGTCGGACAGGTCGAAAATGGCGTCGGACACCTCTCCCTTGGCCATGATGGCCTGCACCAACCCGGTGCCGTCGCGTACCAACAGGAATCTGATTTTGCCGCTGGAGCGTTTGTTGTACAGCCAGCCGGACAGGCGAACCTCCTGTCCCACATACTCTTTCAGGCGGTCTATGGTCGTATCGATCATCTGCCGACTCCTTGTCGTTTCGAACGGAGAAACATAGACAAACGGCATGGTTTTTTCAAGTTTTTTCGGAGGCGGCAGGGATTATTTGAGCGCCGGCGAGATGGCCGTCGTTCCACCGGCCAGACGCCAGGTGATCCCGGTCTTGACCGCTTCCCAGAGCGTATGCCGTACCAGCCGGTTTCGAAGCGAGTAATAATTGTCGTTGCCATAGATGGCATGACGGCGGCGGATGAACGACAGATTGTCGTCGGAAAGCGGTAGGATTCGATCCAGGCCGAATCCCGTCGTGAATCCGCAACGGCGGGCACCGGCCACGACAGCATCATCAAACCGGCCGAATGGGAAGCTGAGGGAATCGACCGGTTTGCCGATGAGGTCTTCCAGCGTTTTCCTGGAATCGATCAACTCCGCCGTTCGCCGCTCGGGATTCATGGCGGTCAAGGACCGGTGTGAAACCCCGTGGGAACCGATGATAACGCCCATTGCCGAAAGGCGGCGAATCTGCTCAGCGGAAAGATGTCGGGCGGGGAAGAAACGGCCCGCATAATCCCAGCGGTTGCTCTCCCCTATCGTTTCGGTCGGGACAAACAGCCACGGACGGATCCCCCGCCGGCATACCGCTTCCAGAACGGCGAAGTTGTCTTCGTATCCGTCGTCGAAAGTGAGCATCGCGGCGGACGTCTTCCCGGTCTCGGAGCCGGAATCGGCCCGGAGTTCGAGGCCCCAGGCGGTCAGGAGGTCGAGGATGGCGAAAAACATCCGCGGCGGGACGTTGTTGATGCCGGGAAAGAAGCGGTCCGAGGTTTGATGGAAAGCGAGTGTCAACAGCCCGGCGGTCATGGCTACTTCAATGTCGACCAGGGGATCTTTTCCAGGTCGGCTTGTCTGGTCGGACCCAGCGTACACATGGTCAGCCGGTCGATATCGAAAATCCGGTTGACCGTCGCTCGTATCTGGGCGGCGGTAATCCGGTCGATCAACTTCAGCCCTTCGTCCAGACTGATCTGCCGTCCCAGCATCATCTCCAGCCGGGCGATCCGATCCATGCGGTTATACATGGATTCCAACGACAGCACCAGGTTTCCCTTGAGCTGTTGTTTGACCTCGTGCAGTTCCGTCGCCGATAACCTGCGCTCCTTGAGACGACGCAGTTCCTTGAGAATCAGCGCGGTCGCTTTGACAACGTACTTGGCGTCGGCGCCATAATGGACGCAGAAGACGCCGGTATCGCGGAAAAACTCCTGGAAGCTCACGATGCTGTAACAGTAGCCGTTCTTTTCGCGGACGGTTTGGAACAGCCGCGAAGACATGCCGCCGGAGAGGTAGGTGTTGGCGGCCAGCAGCGGATAGCGGTCGGCGTCGCCGAAGCCGATGCTGGGAAAGCCGAGACAGACCTGCGATTGTTTCGTCTTCCGCGGGTAGGCCTTGAGGGAAAATCCGTTCGCCACCGGCGGCATGAACTGTCGGTTCGGACGCGTATCGCCCCAGCGGAAATACCGTCGGGCCATCTCCGTCACCGCCTTGTGGGATACGTCGCCGGTGGCGGCGACGACGATATTGGGGCCCTGATAATAGTGATCGCGGAGAAAGGCCAGCACCTCGGACCGGGTCAGGGCGCGGATGTTTTTGGCCGTCCCCATGATTGGTTGTCCCAGGGGACCGCCTTTCCACATCCGGCTGTCGAACAGGTCATGAACGTACTCGGCGGGGGTATCGGCGACATCCTTGATTTCCTCGGCCACCACCGATTTTTCCTTCCGCAGATCGGCCGGGGTGTAGAGGGAATGGTTGAGGATGTCCCCGATCAGTTCCATCGCCGCTGGCAGGTGCTGGTTGAGCACGCGAGCGTAGTAGCAGGTGTGTTCGCGGGTGGTGAAGGCATTGAGACTTCCCCCCAGCGATTCCAGCGCCTGGGCGATGTGCAGGGCGGTGCGCTGCCGGGTCCGCTTGAAATGCATATGCTCGATAAAGTGCGAGATGCCGTTCTGAGCGGGGAGTTCGTGGCGGGACCCGACCTCGACCCAGACTCCGACCGCAACGGAGCGGATGGCGGGGACCTGTTCCGTCACCACCCGGACTCCGTTGGGCAGAATCGTTTTGGCGAACCGAGCCATGGAGGCTAGCGCGATCGCGGCCGGCGACCGCCGTCTCGCCGTTCATGTCCGCCGCCGCGGGGCGGACGGGAACCGCGGCTGCCGCCGCTGCGCGGCGGGGGCGGGACATACCCTTCCGGTTCCGGTATGAGCGCCCGGCGCGACAAACGGACCTTGCCGTCGCCGTCGATATTGATCACCTTCACCCGCACGTGGTCGCCGAGTTTGAGCACATCCTCGACCCGATCGACCCGCTCGTGGGCCAGTTCGGAAATATGGATCAATCCATCGGTTCCCGGCAGGATCTCGACGAAAGCGCCGAAATCGGCGATGCGCCGGACGATGCCGTCATACTCCTTGCCGACTTCGGGCTCTTCGACGATGGCCAGCACGCGATCGCGGGCGGCCTCGCCGGCGGCCGCCTCGACGGAGGCGATCAACACGGTGCCGTCGTCGTCGATGTCGATCTTGGCGCCGGTTTCCTCGACGATGGCCCGGATGACCTTGCCCCCGGGGCCGATGACTTCGCCGATTTTCTCGGGATTGATCTTGATGGTGATGATGCGCGGCGCATACTGCGAGATATCGCTGCGCGGCTGCTCGATGGTTTTGGCCATCTCGCCCAGGATATGCATCCGGGCCGCTCGCGCCTTCTCCAGGGCCATCCGCATGATGTCGAGATCGAGGCCCTTGATCTTGATGTCCATCTGCAGCGCCGTCAGGCCGTCGGCCGTGCCGGTGACTTTGAAATCCATGTCGCCGAAGTGATCCTCGTCGCCGAGGATATCGGTCAAAACGATGACCTTCTCCCCTTCCTTGATCAGGCCCATGGCGATGCCCGCCACCGGAGCCTTGACCGGCACGCCGCTGTCCATCATGGCCAGGGAGCCGCCGCAGACGGTGGCCATCGACGACGAGCCGTTCGATTCCAGGATGTCGGAAACGATGCGGATGGTGTAGGGGAAACGGTCGCCGACAGGGATGACCGGGTTGAGGGCCCGTTCCGCCAAGGCGCCATGTCCCACTTCCCGGCGGCCGACGCCGCGGATGGGACGCACCTCGCCGACCGAAAAGGGCGGGAAGTTGTAATGGAGCATGTACGACTTGGTCGATTCCCCTTCCAATTCATCCAGCCGCTGTTCGTCGATTTTGGTCCCCAGGGTCACGGTCACCAGCGCCTGGGTCTGGCCGCGGGTGAAGAGGGCCGAGCCGTGGGTGCGCGGCAGGACGGAGACATCGCAGGTGATCGGCCGAACCTCATCGAAACCGCGGTTGTCCAAACGACGGCCTTCCTCCACGATCATCCGCCGCATCTCTTCGGCGTCCTTTTCCTGGATATAGGTCTTGATTTTCCCCAGCTCCTCGGGAAATTCGGTTTCCAGCGCGGCGCAGATTTCCTTGCTCAGCGCGAACTTGGCGTCGCCCCGTTCGTCCTTGGAGACGATGGCATTGACCTGCTTGATGCGGTCGCCCAGAAGTTCATCGACCCGGGCGATCAGCGCGGTATTGACCTCTTTCGGCGCGACTTCCTTCTTCGCCTTGCCGCAGAGCGCTTTCAATTCGTCGATCTTGGCAACGATCTGGCGGATATGGTCGTGTCCGAAGCGGAGGGCGTCGATCATAACCTCCTCGGGCACCTCATAGGCGCCCCCCTCGACCATGGTGATGGAGTCGGCCGTTCCCGCCAGAATGATCAGCAGATCCGATTCCTCCTGCTGGGACAGCGTCGGGTTGATGACGAACTCGCCGTTGATCCGTCCCACCCGCACCCCGGCCAGGGTGTCCGGGAAGGGGATGTCGGAGACCGCCAGGGCGGCCGCCGAGCCGATCAGTCCCAGGGTATCGGGGTCGTTTTCCCGATCGTGCGACAACACCATGACAATGATCTGAACCTCGTTGGTGTATCCTTCCGGAAACATGGGGCGAATCGGCCGGTCGATGATGCGGCAGGAAAGAATTTCCTTCTCCGAGGGTCGTCCTTCCCGTTTGAAAAAGCCGCCAGGGATCTTGCCGGCCGCATAGGCTTTCTCGCGATAGTCAACGGAGAGGGGCATGAAGTCCTGTCCCTCGACCGCTTCCCGGGTGGCGCAGGCGCTGGCCAGAATCATGCTGTCGCCATACCGCACCGTCACGGCGCCGTTGGCCTGCTTGGCGACCCGGCCGTTTTCTATGACCATCGTCCGTCCGCCGATTTCAATTTCCACCGAATGAATCATTCAATTCCTTTCCTCTAGCGTCTGAGACCGAGTTCCGTAATCAATTGCCGGTAACTGGCAATGTCGGTCTTCATCAGGTAATCGAGCAACCGCCGGCGGCGGCCGACCATCATCAACAGTCCCCGCCGGGAATGGAAATCCTTGCCGTGCAGCTTGAGATGCTCCGTCAAATGGTTGATCCGCTCCGTCAGCAGGGCAATCTGCACTTCCGGCGACCCGGTGTCGGTCTCGTGCAACTTGTACTGGCCGATGATTTTTTCTTTGGTTTCTTTGCTGGTACGCACAGCCTTACTCCTTACATCTAAAGTATCAATTTCAGTACTGTTTCTTTATCGTGGGCGATCTGCCGCGACAATTCCTCCGGGGTGGCGAAGCGGATGTTGGGCCGGATGAAATGCGAAGGATACAGCGTCACCTCCGCGCCGTAGAGATCGCCGTTAAAATCAAACAGGTGCGCTTCCACCGAAACGACCTGTTGGGGATTGAGCATATTCACGCCGATGAACATCATGCCGCGATACTGCTTTTCCCCGACGGCGGCGGTGCAGGCATACACGCCCGCCGGCGGCAGCAATTTCCTCTCGGACCAGGACAGGTTGATGGTCGGCCAACCGAGGAGTTGCCGCCCTTTGCCGATACCTTTCACGACCCGCCCGCGAATCGGGTAGGGGTGGCCCAGCATCTGCAGGGCGTCTTCCCATTCCCCGCCTTTGATGACCCGCCGAATGCGGCTCGAGGAAATCGGCATATCCTGATATGTGACCGGAGTGACGACCTCGACGGCGAAGCCGGCCTCGGCCCCCAGGTCGGCCAACTGGTCGGCGGTGCCGAAACGCTGATGGCCGAAACTGTGGTTGTATCCCGCCACGAGGGCTTGAATATGGAACCGGTCCAGGAGAATCTCCCGGATGAACTGATCGGCGGTCATGCGGCGAAGACGGTCATCGAACGGCAAAAACACCAGGGCGCCGTCGAAGACATCACGGAGGATGTCGATTTTTTCCTCCGGCGTGGTCAGCAGCAATGGCGGATCGTCCGGAGTGACCACGACCCGGGGATGCGGATGGAACGTAATCGCCGCGGCCGGCCGGCCCATATCGGCCGCCCGCGAAGTCAGGCGTTCGAAGATGGAGGCGTGACCGCGATGGAAGCCGTCGAAGGTTCCCACCGTTGCGACGCAGGGCGCGGCGTTGGCGGCCGCGTACTCCTCCACCGATTGGTACACCCGCAGGCTCAGACCAGTACCCTCACGTATGAAAAAAAGTCGTTTGGTGTTCCGGCCGCCGGTGCGGCCAGATCGCAGGTGGCCCGGCCGATGGCCAGGATTTCGCCCCGCTGGTCGGCCAGGCTGAACAATTGCCCGGTTTCGATCCGCCCCCGCCGGGAAACGACGTCGCCGACGCCGGGAACGCCGCCGTTGCGAATCGTCGCGGCCACGGGATCGGCGATAACCACCAGCGGAAATTCGAGGACGGTTTCGATTGTCCGCACGAAGGTCGACAGGGTTCCGTCGCGATGATGCGCGTCGACATCGCCTAGGGTCAGGGCGCGGGCGGCCTCGAACGGCCCCACCGCGAGCCGCTCGAGAGCGGATAGATGCGCGCCGCAGCCGATTTCTTTGCCGATATCATCGGCCAGCGTGCGGATATACGTTCCCTTGGAACAGCGGATATCGATCGTCAATCGCGGCGCGTCATAGGATAACACGGTCAAGGACTTGATCTCCACCCGGCGTGAGGGGGTCTCCATCGTTTGTCCCTGACGGGCATATTTGTACAATTCGCGGCCGTCCACCTTCACCGCGGAATACATCGGCACCGTCTGCGTGATCGAACCGGTGAAGCGGGTCAGGACCGTTCGAAGATCATCGGGGGTTAAGACGGGGACGTCCCCGCCTTTCTCGATATGACCGGCGGCATCGAGCGTATCGGACACCCACCCGAGGGTAATCTCGGCGCGATACCATTTATCCCAGTCGGACAGGAATTGGGTCAGCTTGGTGGCCCGGCCGAGGCAAATCAGGAGCAAGCCGGAGGCCATGGGATCGAGGGTCCCGGTATGCCCGACCTTCTGCTGCCCGAGAATCCGGCGGAGGCGGTAGATCAGATCGTGGCTGACCAAACCCCGTTCCTTGATTACAGGCAGGATACCATTATAGCGATCCATTCAACCGTTCCTTCAAATAGGCCAGGACGTCCCGGCGGGCCTCCGCCAGGGGCAGGTTGATCTGACAGCCGGAGGCGTTGACATGCCCCCCGCCGCCGTAATGGGCAGCGATTTGTCCCACGTCAATGGCATCCTGCGACCGAAACGAGACCTTGGTCCTCCCGGTTTCCATTTCCGTGAACAGTACCCCGACCTTGACGCCGGCGGCGCTCATGGTCAGATTGACCAATCCCTCGGTGTCGCTTTGATTGGCCTTCGTTTCCAGCAGGCGCGCCCGGTCGAGAACCATCGCGCACAACCGGCCGTCGAGCAGATACTCCATGTCCGCCGCCACCAGGGCGGCCAGGCGGATCATGGCCGGGCTCTGCCGGAAATAGATGTCGTTGGTCAGCTGCGTGGGGTCGGCGCCGGCTTCCATCAACTCGGCGGCGATCCGCAGGCTGCGGGGCGTGGTGCAACTGAAATGAAATCGTCCGGTATCGGTCAGGATGGCGGCATAGAGATTGGCGGCCATGGTCGGCGTCACCGGCAGGCCGGATTCCCAGATGAGGTCATATATCATTTCGCCGGCCGCGCTGGCGGCCGTGTCGTTCCAGTTAATCGCCCCAAACGCGGCGTTGTCGGGATGGTGGTCGATATTGATGAGCGTGCAGTCGCCGGTAATCAGGCGCTCGACCGCCCCGATGCGGTTGAGGGTCGAACACTCGATAATCACGGCCACGTCGAAACCGTCATCGGCGAACGTCCGGACGTCGCCAATCCGCTCCACGCCCGGCAGAGTGTTATACCTGGACGGGACGACGCCCTCGTTCACGATGGCGTGCGGCACGGCCAGGGCGTCCAACACCTCGGCCAGGGCCAGCTGCGACCCGATGGAATCGCCATCGGGATTCTGATGGCTGGCAATCAGCACCCGCCGCGCCCGCCTAAGCGTCGTCAGAATCGTCTGTCTGATTTTCGTCGTCATCCTTCTCGGCCGTAACCTCATCGATCAATTGCATCACGCGCATCCCCTTGACCAGGGATGTGTCATAGTGAAAACTCACCTCCGGAACGCGACGCATCCGCACCCGCCCGGCGATGGCGGATTGGACCTGTCCGGCCCGGTTGTCCAGCACGGCCTGCACCCGTTCCTGCAGTTCCGGTTTGTCGTTCAGCAGGGTATAATAGATCCGCGCGTACCGCAGGTCGTCGGTCATCTCGACCCGGCTGACCGTGACGAAGACGCCGGCCTTGTCCCGCACCAGGTCCAACACCAACCCGGCGGCTTCGCGCCGGATTTGATCCGATACCCGTTCCGACCGCTTAAACGACCGCATCACACCATCTCGATTTCATAATCCACCAGAAACGCTTCCGTTTCCTGTCGGACGGTCTTGACAATCGCCGCCAGCTGCTGATCGGCATGAGCGGCTTCGTTGGAAACCACGGCCACCCCCAGGCGGCAGCTTTGCCACAGGTCGTTGTCGCCGACCTCGGCCACGGCGGCATTATACTGGTTGCGCAAACGCGCGATCAGCGATCGAACCACCCGCCGTTTATCCTTCAGCGACCGCGCCGTCGGAATACTCAGCGTCACTGTCATGCGTCCAACGACCACGGCCGTTACAGTTTTCTCTCCGACTTGACCAGTTCGTACGCCTCGATCTGGTCTTCGACTTTGACGTCGTCGAAGTTTTCCAGGCCGATACCGCATTCCAGACCGGCCGCCACTTCCCGGGCATCATCCTTAAACCGCCGCAGCGACCCGATCGTTCCTTCGTGAACGACGACGCCGTTGCGGCTGACGCGAATCTTGTCACCCCGTCGAATCCGGCCCTGCTCCACGTAGGATCCGGAGATGATGCCGGCCTTGGGGATCCGGAAGGTCTGGCGCACCACCGCCGTGCCGACCCATTTTTCCACCAGCTCGGGCTTGAGCATTCCCTCCACGGCTTTGGTGATGTCTTCCTTGACTTCGTAGATGATGGCGTATGTTCGGATATCGACCTTTTCCCGGTTGGCCATTTCGCGGGCGCGGGCATCGGCGGTGACGTGGAATCCGACGATTATGGCATCGGAAGCCACGGCCAAAAGCACGTCCGATTCGGTGATGGCCC
>JAAZOE010000149.1 GCA_012797915.1 Candidatus Zixiibacteriota bacterium
CCGCGGGTGCGGATACCCCGTCGGTATTTCCCCATGAAATCTGTCGAGAAATACCTTCTTCATGCCGGAATCGGAAGCCCCCGGCCGAATCAAGGCCAGCGCCAGGGTGATATCGTTCAATTTCTGCGGCCGAAGATCCCGTAACAGCGCCCGCAGGCCGGGAGACTCGATCTGGAAGACCCCAATCGTCTTGCCCGACTGCAGCAGGTTATACGTCGCCGGATCGTTATCGGGAACCGCAACTGACTCACCCCGCAATCGTTGGACCTCCTTTTGGCAATCGACAATCACCGCCAGACCGCGCTGGCCCAGGATATCGATCTTGACCAGCCCCAGTTTTTCGGCCTGGTACATGTCGCACTGGGTGACCACGATCCCCTTGGGCGCCCGTTCAAGGGCGACATAATCGGTCAATGGCCTCGGGGTGATGACCACCCCGCCCGGATGGATGCCCAGATGCCGGGGGAAATTATCCAGCCGGGCCGCCGTCTCCAGCACCGGCTGGAAATGCTCGATATCCAAACGGGTGCGAATAGCGCTCGGGAGTTTCTTGACGGCGTCGTCAATTTCATGCGGCGAGGCGCCGTATGGCAGACGCTTGGCCAGTTGATCGATTGTCTCCGGCGTAAATCCGGCCGCCTTGGCCGCCTCCCGCACCGCCATTCTCGCCCCGAACCGCGTATATGTCGCGATCATGGCCGTGCGGTCGCGGCCGTATTCGTCGTAGATATATTCCAGCAGATCGTCGCGGCGCCGCCAATCGATATCGAGGTCGATATCGGGTGGATCGGACCGGGCTTCGTTCAGAAACCGTTCGAAATACAATCCTTCGACGATCGGGTCCACCTGGGTGATCCCCAACCCATAGGCCGCCACCGATCCGGCCGCCGAACCGCGTCCCACTACCGGGATATCCGCCCGACGGCAATACTCGATGATTCCGGAAACGATCAGAAAATAATCGGTGAACCCGGTTCGGTCGATCACGGTCAACTCAAAATCGAGCCGCGACTGATAGGCCCCTCCGACAATTCCCTTCTTCTTTCGTAACCCGGCGGCGGCCTTATCCCGCAGAAGGATTCGTTTCTCCGATGCCGTTCCGGGACATGAAGGCAATAGATTGCGATGGTCCGGAAACGACATCCGGCAGCGGTCGGCCAGCGCCAACCCGTCGGCGATCGCCTCGGGAATATGCCGATACCGTCGATTCATTTCATCGGTATTGGGAAAGAAGCATTCCGGCGCATCTCGCGGTGTCCCGTTGAGATTATCGGTCATCGCTCCGGCATCGATGGCCCGCAGAAGCAGATGCAGACGGTAATCGTCACTGTCGAGGAAACTGACCGCCGGGTCGGCGATAGGGGGGAGGTTCGTTTCGGCCAGCGCCTGAAGC
Source organism: Candidatus Zixiibacteriota bacterium (assembly GCA_012797915.1). GTDB lineage: Bacteria > Zixibacteria > MSB-5A5 > GN15 > JAAZOE01 > JAAZOE01. The sequence continues at coordinate 1,394 of JAAZOE010000149.1, forward strand.
GTTCTCCGGTCTTCTCTTCCGGTCAATGAAAAGAACACCTCCGACCCGAATATCGCCCGCAGTTTCCCTATGCCTGTCACGGTCGGCGTCAAACAAACCAGATGATTGCCATGAGCGCACAACTGCGTTTCGGTTGCCGGCCCGTCAAGCCGAACGCCTGTGACCAGCCGGCAGAGGTTCTGGTACCCCTCGTAATCGCGGGCGATGAGATGAAGATTCCCCAGGGTTGTCGTCAGGCGGACGCCGATCAGGGGGTTGATACCGATGCTTTGGCAGGCGTGGTAAAAATCAACCACGCCATAGAGGTTATCGTTGTCGGCCAGCCCAAGGTGCTCAATGCCCGATTCGGCCGCCCGCCCGACCAGTTGTTCCGGGAAGGCCGTTCCCCAGAGCAGGGAAAAATTACTGCGACAACCCGGGAGTGCGAAGCTCATATCCCGTCACCGTCTTCCGATATCGCTCTTCCAGCATGACCGTCCGGCCGGTGGTCAGTGCCAGAAACCCGAACCGGCCCCGGATATCATCCACCGATTCCAGAAGCCGCTGGTTCTTTTCCGTCCGGTCAAGAATAAACGACTGGTCGGAGGCCGTGTTTTTCAGATTAGAGAGAGCCACTCCGACAAAGCGAATGCCCAACCTTCTTTTGTGCAGGGATAAAAACATCGTTTTGATCCGAGGGTAGAGCGTCTTCTCATCCCACGATGCCGGGGATATCGGCGAATATGCTTCGAGTTGCTGAAAATCGTTGTAGCGGAATTTTATGGTCAAACCGGCCGCTTTTTTATGCAGGCTCCGGAGCCGTCGGCAGGCCCGTTCCAGGAGGTAATAAAAATGCCCCAGGAGCATGCCGGTGTCGGTGATATCCTCGGCCAAGCCGGTCTCCCGATTGACCGACCGGACCGCCTTAAAATCCCGAATCAACGGCCCGTCCATCCCGGCGGCATAGGCGGCGAATTTCCTGCCGTTCCGGCCAAATAACGTAACCAGATACGCCTCCGGGATAGTTTGAAGTTGTCCTATCGTTTTGATTCCCATCTCATTGAGCACCTGTCGGTTGACCGGTCCGATTCCGGGGATTTTTTCTACCGGCAGGGGAGCCAGAAACCGACGTTCCTCTCCCAAAGGCACGACCGTCAGGTTATTCGGTTTGGCCATTTCGGAGGCGATTTTGGCAATCACTCGCGATGATCCGATTCCCACCGACGTCGACAGAATTAATTCCTCCCAAATCCGTCGTTTCAGCGTTTGTGCCAGCTCAACCGGCGAACCGAATCGACGCTCCAGCCCGCTGATTTCCAGGCAGGCCTCATCGGCCGAGATTTTCTCGACCTTGGGGGAATACTCTTCCAGGATGGCCATCATTCGGCGGGAATACTGCTCGAACGTGTGGGAGTCCCCTTTAAGGAAAATCCCGTTCGGGACCTTCCGGGCCGCCTCGGCCACGGTCGTACCCATCCGGATACCCTGCGCCCGGGCTTCGTAGCTGGGGCAATAGACAATCCCCCGTTCACCCGCCAGTCCCCCGACCATAACCGGCCGTCCGGCCAGCTTCCGGTTGATCGACTGCTCCACCGAGGCCAGGAAAGCATCGACATCGATATACAGAAACGTCGCCATACCGTATGGTACAACATGCCTGCACAAATGTACATCACATTCTGGGGTCGATTTCCAAAGGAAGAGAGGGGGGCGGGATGGAAAACGGCCGCCGGTTGGATACCGGCGGCCGGGGATATTCGTCTATTTGAACCGGGCGATAGCCTCGTCCACGGTATCGGCGACGTCAAACACCTGCGACAGGCGGGTGATGGTGATAATTTTGTCGATCTTCTCGGTCAAATGGGCCAGTTTCAGCTCGCCCTTCATATCCTTGAAGGTCGTGGCGTGATGGATGAGCCGTCCCAGACCGGTCGAATTGATCCAATCGCATCCGGAGAGGTCGAGCACGGCCTTGTTCCGGCCCTTGCCAATCAGCGCATACAGCTTGTCGTCGAGTTCGGCAAAATCGTCACCGCCCATCATTTTGCCTTTCACCTCGATGACGTCAATGCCGTTCTTCTCATAATGGTTGAATTTCATCTTCGTTTTCCTTTTCTTAAGCACCGATTGCTTTGTAATATACGGC
>JAAZOE010000150.1 GCA_012797915.1 Candidatus Zixiibacteriota bacterium
CCCCTTTCAGCTCGGTAAGGACATGATTATAGAGATCGACCGTATGCGGGACCGGGTCGATGAATTTCTTTTCGTTGACGGCATCCTGCCGCTCCTTGCGGCGTTTGTGATAGACCACACGGTAGGGGGCTTTGGAGAGGGCCCCCAGATGAAAGGAGCGGAAATTTTTATGGAGGTCGACGACCAGCTCGGGGTTGAGGTCATCCAGCTGTCTGGAGAGACGCAGGAGGTCCAGATAACCGCCGTCATCCGGAAAGGGAACCGAATCGTCCAGCCCCGGCAGAAGCGCGGCCATCGGCTGATACGTTTGGCGGGTGACGAGGATGAGGCGGGCATCGGGATAGAGAAAGCGGAGGTTTTTGATGGTCGGGCCGGTGAGGGCCACATCCCCCAACCGTCCCAGCCGTATGACGATCACGGTCTTCATCAGGGCAAACATACCAGGGCGATTATCCCGACGACAAGGCAATAAACGCCGAACAGGTAAAAACTCCCCCGGCGGATAATTTTCAGCAGGTAATGGATGGCCAGCAGGCCGAACAGAAAGGAGACGGCCGTCCCGATCAGGTACCCGCCGGCGTTACCGGCCGGGAGTAACCCCTCCTTGGCCGACAGGGCATCGAGAAGAAAGGCTCCGGCGATGGCCGGGATCGACAGCAAGAACGAGAATTCCGCCGCCTTGGGGGGATCGACGCCGATCACCATGGCGGCGGAGATGGTGCTGCCGGAGCGGGAGATGCCGGGAAGGATGGCAACCGCCTGGGCGATGCCGATAATCAAACCCCGCAAAGGGGAAACAAGGTATCCGCGATTTTTGGCCAAAAGCGTGGAAAAGAGGATAAAACCAGTGACAATCAGCATAGCGGCGGAGAACCTGGGGGATGAAAAGGCGGTCTAGATGGCCGACTTGAGGGTGAAGCCGACGACGACGGCCGGGAGGGTGCCGATAATCAGCGCCCAGACGGTGGTTCGTTCGGCTGAGCCCTCACGGCCCCGCCAGAGTGATTGTATCAGGCCGATGATGCGGGAGCGGAAATAGATCAACACCGCCAGCAGGGTTCCCAGGTGAAGCCAGATTTCGAAAGTTACGCCCGGGGTTCTCAGCCCGAGGAGTTCCTCGCCGATAACCAGATGCCCTGATGACGAGACCGGAAGGAACTCGGTCAGTCCCTGGATGACGCCCATGATGACGGCCTGGATGATGGTCATGTCGGTTCCGGTCTCGATTCAATGTTGGCGAAGCGGCTAAAAGGCGATGAAATCGACACCAACCAGGAAGGCCCATTCATCATCGATCTGAAATTCGGCGGTGAAATCCACCAGCGGAGTGACCGAAAACAGCGCGCCGACATTGACGCCGCCTTTCAATTCGGTATCGGAGGCATCACCGACACGGGTATCGATTGACGCTCGTTGCATGCGCAGGTTGACGCGGGCGTACGGTTCGATGACGCTGTTGTTTTTCAGCTTGAACGGGATGGAGCCGATGACGGAGCCGCCCAGACCGAAGAGGCTGAAATCGCCGTTATCGGAATATTCGAGCAGTCCGCCCAGCGACAGGTTGAACGGGTTCTGGTTTTCCCGGAATTTCCAGAGCAGGTATTTGAAATCGCCGCCGAGGATGACGCCCATATCACCGTGTTCGGGATCGAGAAAGCCCAGCCGGACGCGTCCTTCGAAGAACGGGGAAAAGCCGTATC
>JAAZOE010000151.1 GCA_012797915.1 Candidatus Zixiibacteriota bacterium
AACCCCGAACACGTACACGACGAAGGTGACGCGCAGATTCATATGGCGATACCGTATTTTTCCAGCCGCCGGTACAGGGCCGCCCGACTCAGACCCAGCGAACGGGCCACCTTGCTGAGGTTGCCGCCATGGAATTCCAGGGCCTTGAGAATCATCGATTTTTCCATCTCGTCGAGCGTGAACGCGCCCACCGCCGGCAGTTCGCCGGTGTGCCCCGGGGCCGGATGAGACTGCCTCTGGAAATCGTCGAGGTCCAGATCGTCGCGCACGGTGACCAGGGCCGTTCGTTCGGTCAGGTTTTTCAATTCCCGGACGTTGCCGGGCCAGGGAAGGGTCTTCAACCACGCCAGCGCCCGGGGACCGACCGCCAGTGCGGGCCGCCGATAAATGGTTCTCAGATTGTCGACAAAATATCCCACCAGCAACGGGATATCATCGGGGCGTTCCCGAAGCGGCGGCAGATTCAGGGTGATGAGATTGATCCGATAATACAAATCCTCCCGGAACCGCCGTTCGCCAACCGCAGTCCGCAAGTCGTGGTTGGTGGCGCACACCAGCCGGAAATCCGCCATCGTGGTCGTGCTGGTTCCCAGTACCTCGAAGCGACGATCCTGCAACACCCGCAGGAGTTTGACCTGGTGGTTGGGTTCCAGTTCGCCGATTTCATCCAGAAAGATCGTGCCGCCTTCGGCTAGGGCAAAACGGCCGACTCTATCGCGGACCGCATCCGTAAACGCCCCCTTGCGGTGACCGAACATTTCACTCTCGAACAGGCCGGTCGGAATTCCTCCCAGGTTGACGCGGATGAACGGGCCGTGGCGGCGGGGGCTGTTGACGTGAATCGCCTCGGCGATCAACTCTTTGCCGGTGCCGCTTTCGCCGTTGATCAACACCGGGGCATCGGTTCCGCTGACCCGTCCCACGGTCTGCAGGATGGCCAAGAGCTGTCTGTCAACGCCAACGATTTTTTCGAAATCGTACAGAGCATCAAGCTGGGCCCGCGACCGGACGATGGCCCCGTTTTCCCGGGCCGACCGCGACAGGCTTAGGGCCGTCGTGACCGTCTGCAAAAAATGGTCGTTATTCCATGGTTTGGTGATAAAATCGGCGGCTCCGGCCTTCATCCCTTCCACCGCCAGAGGAATTGATCCCCAGGCGGTGATCAGGATAATCGGTCGGTCGGGATGGCGATGCTTGAGTTCCTTCAGCAACGCCAGTCCCTCTTCGCCGGTCGTTTTGACCGAAAAATTCATGTCCAGGATGAACAGCTCGGGTGAGTGTTCGGCCGCGATCGCCAAACCCTCCTGCGGATCTTCCGCCATCCTGGTCGCGTATCCGGCCTGCTTCAGTATCAGGGCCAATGATACCCGGACGGCTTTATCGTCGTCGATAATCAGAATCATGCCTTGCCTCGAGCCTAGTTCGGTATACGGAAATCCGGGGCAAATGGCCGATTATTCGTCACGTAAAGCCTCCGCCGGTTGTATCCGGGCGGCCAGCCGGCCGGGGTAGACCGCGCAGGCGGTGACGATAAGATATATCAATACTGCTGCGGAAAACATCGCCAGAAGGTATACCCCGAAACCGACTGACTCGAAAATCCCCGCGACCGGCACCTGGATCGCGAAAAACGTTCCCACGACGATGCCCAGTGTCGCCATCATCAGCGATTCGCCAAGGATCTGCCCGGATATCCGGCGCGCATCGGCCCCCACCGCACAGCGCAGGCCGATTTCCCCGCGCCGACGGTTGATGGAATACCAAAGTATGCCGAACAGTCCCAGGGCGACATTGAAGATAAGAAATCCCCCAATGATAATCAGGGGCATTGCCCCCAGAATCATCTCCCTCAGATAGGTCGACCGCATATCTTTCATGGGCTCGATTCTGAAGGTCCACCCGGGGGTCATGGACTGTATCCGGTTCATAAGTTTTTCTTCGAAGGGTACGCCGGTTCCGGGGCGGACCTTTATCAATGCGCCCACAGTCGAATTGGAACTGGAATCGGTCAGATCATTTCTTCTGAAGTGGCCGCTTTTTGCGGATGAGAACTCCCCGTTGAATCGATAGTTGTCTATCACGCCGATGACGGTGAATTCATCAACCTTCCCGGCACTATCGAGGTCGCCGTGGTCAGGGTCGTAATGGCCTTCCGTGACGATCTTGCCCAACGCGGGTTGGGAGCCAAACATGGCCTCGCGCAACGTTCGGTTGATGACGATCGGTTTCAGCCGGGCGCCGTTGTCCTCGGGACCAAACCAACGTCCCTCGATAGGGACGATTCCCATGGTGCCGGCAAAGTCGTCGTCGACAAAGAAATAGTCCGAATGGAAATCGTGGCCGTCGCTGGTTATGGTGGTTCCCCAGTAGTTGCGGGCGTAGGGGAGATTGGAGCTGGCCATGCTGACCTGCAGGACCTCGTCAAGGGAACGGATCTCGCGGCCGATCTGCAGGATCATCTCCCGGGGATCATAATCGAATTGATTCGAGTTCATTCGCAGCACGACGACGTTATCGTAGGTGAAGCCCAGGGGGGTAAGGTAGTTGCCGAGGCTGAAATAGACCAGACTTCCCAGGGCGAAGAGAACGATGAAGGACAGAAAGATTTCGATCATGATCATTGCGTTGCTCTTGCGGCGGCTCCAGATCAGTCGCAGGATATGCCGGGTCATAGCCGTCCTCCTCTCAGCGCCTCGACCGGGTGCAACCGCGACATCTTGAAAGCCGGATAGACCCCGGAGAAGAGGCCGAAAAACAGACAAATGATGATGCTGTAGAAGAACACCTTAAGGTTCAGACTGAAATGCCCGTACGGAATAAGGCCGCTGTGGCTGACAATCTCCAGTATGATGGCGGCCAGAATCAGCCCTATTGCCCCGCCGATCAGGGTCAGAATGATGTTTTCGACAATGAACTGACCGACCAGCGTTATCGACGAGGCCCCGAAGGCCTTGCGCACCCCGATTTCGGAAAAACGCTCGATGATGCGGCTGAGATTGAGGTTGACCAGGTTGACGGTCGGCAACAGCATAAACAGGAGGGCCATGAGAATGCCGATTGCTATCAACAGCACTTTTCCGCGGGCGGGATTGTCTTCGAAGAAAAGGTGGGCCATCTCGTCGAGCGGGCTGCCCATGATGCAGTTCAGCGTGCTGATTTCCGGATTCTGGCGCATGATGTCGTCGGTTTTGGCCCGCAATTCCGCCTGGATGGCTCCCCAGTCCGCCTTGCGGGCGGCCAACACCAGGGCCATGTAATTGCCCCAATAGGTGCCGGAGAACGGATCGGTTTTTACCGTGGTCAGGGGGAAATAGACGTCGGCGAAGGCATAGTAACAGGGTATCTCGCGGTCGTCGATCACGCCGATCACCCGGAAGCGGTCGCCGCCGATTTCGATTTCCTTGTCCACGGCCAAGACGTCGCCAAAATAGTTACGCCGCAGCTTGTCGCTGATGACGGCCACTTTGGCGCCGCCGGCGACTGCGGCCGAATCATACGGGCGTCCTTCAAGGAAACGGCACTCCATGATGTCCCAGAAATTGCCGTCCGTATACTTCACGTCCAGCGTGAGTTTCCGGTCATTGACATAGCAGACCGTGGTCTTATTATTCGACAGGATTGAAACCCGTTCCGGCCGGGTCAAGGTACGCACGTTTTTATCCAGGAAATCGTAACTGGGAGTCGAGATGATGTGATTGTTTTCCGATCTATATTCGATGCGTGCGGCAAAAATGGTCCGGGCGAGCTTCGATCCCGGTTTGGCCGGGTCGAGCATATACGTGACGGAAGCGACGGCCAGAATCAAGACGAGAAGCGTGAAACTGATTCCGAACAGGCTGATGGCGGTGAAGAACTTCCGCCGCATCAGCACCTTCCAGGCGATTTTGACATAGTTTTTCAGCATACCGCCCTCGCTAGTGCACCTGACTGCCGTCGAACAGGCGGATGAGTCGTTCCGTACGGTCGGCCATGGCCTGGTTGTGCGTCACCATGACGATGGTCGTGTTTTCGTCCTTGTTCAGCCTGACCAGAATATCGAGGATTTCCTCGCTCATGGCCGAATCGAGATTGCCCGTCGGCTCATCGGCCAGGATCATCTCCGGACGACCCACGATGGCGCGGGCGATGGCCACCCGCTGGCACTGGCCGCCGGAGAGCTGGCCGGGAAAATGTTTGGTCCGAGCGCTCAGTCCCACCTTGTCCAGCGCTTCCAGGGCCAGTTTGCGCCGTTCGGCGTTGGCCATCCGCCGGTACAACAGCGGCACCTCGACGTTGTCGACCACTGTCAGGTCGTTGATGAGATGGTAACTCTGGAAGACGAACCCGATCTTTTGATTGCGCAACCGCGCCATCTCCCGATCACTCAGGGCAGCCACCGGTCGACCGTCGATTTCAATGCCTCCCTTACTGGGCTCATCCAAGAGACCCATGATATTGAGCAAGGTGCTCTTGCCCGACCCCGACGGTCCCATAACCGAAAGGAATTCTCCTTTCCGGACATGGATATTGATGTCGGTCAGGGCCAGCGTTTCGATCGAACTGGTGCGGTACACCTTTTCGACGTTGTTCAGTTTGACCATATCCGTTGCCTCTTTTCCTATGATGGTGTTTCTTTTTTGGCGCTGAGTTAGTCCGAGATGGAGACCTCGCTCATGTTGAGGTAACTTTTCATGTCCGAGATGATCACTTCGTCACCCGCTTTGATATCCCCCTGAAGCTCCACGTAGTCGAAATTGGAGGCTCCCGCCGTGGCTTCCCGGCGAACGGCTTTGCTTCCCCGGACGACAAATACCTTATGTTCCATGAGGCCGTCGTAAAACGGGCCGTTCTTGACCCGCAGCACGTTGGGTTTGGAGGCCGTCACCACGAAAACATCGGCCCGCAGATTGGGCCGAAGAGCCTTGTCGGCCTTGTCGTCGAGCTGCACCTGAAATGTCATCACTCCGTTTTGCACGGTGGGAGCGATGGAGGCGATATGCCCGGGCAAATCGCGATTGTTGATCCGCACCCGCACCAGGCCGCCGCAGACCAGCTTGTCGGCATGGATGTCGGAGATTTTCGCCTCCACGCGAAAACCGCTCAGGTCGGCGACCCGGGCGATCACCTCCCCCGGGCCGATCGATGCGCCGATGTTCTCGTTGACCCAGGTTACGATGCCGTCACGGTCGGCCCGGGCCTCGGCCAAAGTCATCAGCCGCCGGGTTTCCTCGATGCCGTTCTCCTGGATTTCGATTCTCAGGTCCAGAGCCTGTCGATTCGCCGTCAGCGTGGCTTCCTGATTCCGCAACCGCTCCGCCAGTTGCTCCAATTCTTTGCCGGTGATGGCCGCATTCAACTCCGCCCGGTCCAGCCCTTCCCGGGTGCTCCCGCCGATTTTCAACAATTGCCGCTCCCGCTCGAGTTGCGACGAAACGAAACGGACCTGCATTTCCTTGACGTCGTATTGGGTTTTCAACTCCGCTCGTTGCTGCTGCGATTCCAGGTCCAGCCGTTCCCGTTCGTTGCGTAACAGCGCCAGTTCGTTCAGCAACCGGGTATAGGAAAGTTGAATCGACGCCCGGTCCAGGCAAAGGATCGCCTGTCCGGCTTGGACGGTATCTCCCGACCGAAGATAGACGGTGTCGAGACGGGATGGAATGGGAGAGGTAATCGCCTGTTCGAATTCGGGCAAGACGACGCCGGACGCCGTAATCGTCGCTTCCAGTGGCCCCATTTCCGCCACCGCCGTCCGAAGGTCGGCGCGGTCAACCGACCGTGAAATAAGAGCACTGAATGCCCACAGCGCAAGACTCAGGCCAATGGGTATGGACGCGATGATGCCGTACCCCCGACGCCGCGCCCTCTGTATCACCTCCGGGGCTAATTCCCGATCCATCCGTCACTCCTTTCCCGGTCGTACCCGCAATGACATCAAACCACATGCCGGATGTTATGATATTGATTGGCAATAAGTTGAAGCGGCCTACAGGATACGGCCCTGTTCGTTTCCGGACAGTGTGTCCGATATCAAAAATTCCCGCTCCGCCGTCCTTTTGGACAGGCGCCAGGAAAGTGATCACGATTGCGCCTTCCCTCAGGTTTTCTTCTGGTCAGTTGAACCGGGCCCGTCCCCGCTCAAGAAATCTTCGGAGAGGTCGAAAATCAAGGAAAGCGAGATTTTGCAGACGGCAAAATCAGTTGATTATCACCGATTATCGAAAATCGCGTCTGTCCGATGGGGCTGTCCCGGTGATTTCAGTGCGGCCGATTGATGGATCGGCAACGATGCCGTTTTTGTCCACGAAAATGGGGTGAATGTATGAACGTGACCAGCAATAATACCGCCCGGCGCTTTCTGCACCTGCTCCTCGTCCACGCCAGCCATTCGTCGCTCCGGGGAAACGTCGCTTCTCCGCGTCGACGTACTCTCCGGACCGTCGGACGATTCGTCGCCCTGCTCTGCGGGATAATAATGTCGCTGGCGGCACGTGGTGTTGAGGCCGCCGCCATTGCCACGGCCCAGAGCGGCGACTGGAGCCTGGGTACAACCTGGGTCGGCGGGACGGTTCCGGGGACCGACGATGACGTTACCGTCGCCAGCGATCATGTGGTCATCGTCTCCACCGATGTGGCGGCAGCCACGGTTACCATCGCCTCTAATTCCGGCGTCACCAATGGCATTACCATCAATCCGGGAGCGCGGCTCAGCGTCTCCGGAGCCGTGACGATGACCGTGCCGACATCCGGCACGTCCACCATCAGCGTCGGCGCCGGAACGCTCCAGGCTGGAAGCATCACGATCCCCGGCAGCGCCACGGCCGGCCGAACCTGCGCCGTGACCATCGGGTCAGGGACGATTGATGTTACCGGGTCGGTCACCTTCACCGGAACGGCGGCCCAGGCTCAGTTTACCTCCACCGGGGCCGGTATGGTCAACATCGGCGGCAATTTCGAAAACGGCGGGACCCTTGCCACCGGCGGTACCGGTACCATCAACTTCAATGGCGGCGCAGCGCAAACGATGGGCGCCTATACCACATACAACAACATCATGATCAGTAACGCCTCCGGCGGCGTTACTCTCACCGGTACCACCACCATCGGCGGTTCCCTCACCATAGCTTCCGGCACGTTCAGTATCGGCCCGTACACGACAACCGTCTCCGGATCTACTCTCGTCAGCGGCCGGTTGGCGGTCACCTCGACGACGGGAACGAAAATTTTCACCGGCGACGTCACCATCGGTGCCGGGGGCGTTTGGGACAATACCTCCGGTAACGAAGCCATCGAGATCGGGGGAAGCCTCCTGAACGATGGCGTCTTTGATGCGGGCGCCGGCACCTATACGTTTTCCGGCGCGGCCAAAACCATCAGCGGCGGCAACCCCGTCAGTATTCCCAGACTCACCGTGAACGGAACGGTCACCAACGCCGGCGTTTTGAATGTCGGGACCACGCTGGCCGGCAGTGGTACTCTCACCAATGGTGTTTCCGCAACGCTTGAGATCGGCGGGACGGTGAGTATCACCACTCTGACGGCCGGGGCCAGCCCGAATACCGTCGTCTATACCGGCGCCGCGCAGACCGTGCGGGCCATTACCTACCATCACTTATCGTTGAGCGGCAGCGGCGCCAAGACCCTGACCAGTGTCGGAACCATTACCGGCAACCTGGCTCTCTCCGGAACCTGCACCGCCGCCACCGCCGTCGCGACCACGATCGGCGGGAACCTGATGGTTGGCGCGGGGACGACTTTCACCGCCGCCGGGTACAACCTCACCGTCACTGGAACGACTTCCGTCAGCGGCACTCTGGCCCATTCCTCCGCCACCGGGACCAAGACCTATAACGGACCGGTGACGATTGAACCGGGTGGTTCTTGGACGAATACCGGCAATTCGGCGATAACATTTCGGGGAGGTCTCGTTTTCAACGGCGCGACCTTCAGCTCCGGCACCGGCGTGTATACCTTCAGCACCAATCCCCAAACGATCGAAGGGGCCGGCGCGCTGACGATCGCCAATGTGACCGTCACCGGGGTGACCCTGACGAACAATGCCCCCAACTTCACGATTGCGACCGCTCTGGCCGGAACGGGGGACTTGGTGCAGGGGGTCGGCGCCACTCTTTTCCTCGGTGGCGCCTCCACCATAACCACCCTCGACGCCACTGCCGATCTGAACACCGTCAATTACTCCGGAGCGGCGCAAACGGTGAAACCCACCACCTATTACCATCTTGTGCTTGGCGGAAGCGGCATCAAGACGCTGACCAACGTCGGCACCATCTCCGGCGACCTCACGCTGACAGGGACCTGTTCCGCGACCACGGCCATCACCACTACCATCGGCGGGAGCTTGTTTGTCGGCGCGGGGACAACCCTCACCGTCGGCGGTTATGGCTTTACCGTTACCGGCCCCACGTCGGTAAGCGGTACGCTGGCACATGCATCGTCGGCGGGCGCCAAAACCCATATCGGATCGGTCATCATCGAACCCGGCGGCGTCTGGACAAATGCCGGAAACTCCGCATTCACTCTCCGGGGAGGGTTGAGGCATAACGGGACCACCTTCACTTCCGGTACCGGCGTCTATACCTTCGCCCTTAATCCCCAGACCGTGGAAGGCGCGAGTCCCCTGACTATCAACAATCTGGCGGTCGATGGAATCCCGCTCACCAACAACTCGTCGAATCTGACGGTCTCTGCCGCCCTGAGCGGAACCGGCCAACTGGTGCAGGAGATCGGCGCGACGCTGTTTATCGGTGGGACGTCGACTATCGCCGGGCTCGATGCCACGGCCAATCCCAATACGGTTGTCTATGGCGGGGCCGATCAGGCAATCAAAGCCGTCGGGTACTACCATCTCACCCTGAGCGGAAGCGGGACCAAGACCCTGCCGGGTGAATCCCTGACCGTCTCCGGCGATTTCACCATCCTGGGGACTGCCGCGGCCGTCGCCGGGGCCGCCATCCATACCGTCGGTGATTTCACCATCGGTCCGACGGCCTCATTTGATGCCGGCGCGTTCATCCATGACCTGCAGGGAAGTTTCAGCAACAACCATACGTTTACGGCCTCGACCAGCGGTATGGTCTTCACCGGTTCAGGCGTACAAACCATCGGCGGGACCGCCGGCACAACCTTCAATGACCTGACCGTGAACAAGACCGGCGGGATCATCGGCCTCGCCGCCACCGTAACCATCGATGGGACACTGACGCTGGCCGGCGGCAATATCAGCACCGGCGGAAACGCCGTCGTGATTGCCGAAACGGGGAACGTATCGCGCACCAGCGGCCATGTGGTGGGCCATCTCCGGAAATCCATCTCGACACTTTCGCCGTCGCAGATATTTGAAATCGGCGACGCCGGCAGTTACTGCCCGGTGACCGTCGTATTCTCAGGGGTAACCGCTGACGGTGCTCTGACTGCCTTGGTCACGGATGGAGATCACCCGGAGATTGCCGGTTCGACCCTCGACCCGCTCCAAAGCGTCAATAAATACTGGACTCTGACCAATGATGGGATTGTCTTCGCCGACTATACCGCGGACTTCGGCTTCGCCGCCGATGATATCGACGCCGGGGCCAAAACCGACTCGCTGCTGGTGGGTCGCTCCGCCGCAGGCGTCTGGACCTGTCCGACCATCGGGACCAGGACATCCGTCAGCACCGAGGCAACAGGCCTGACCGGATTCGGCGACTTCGTGGTGGGCGAGGACCTTCCGGAACCGCCGGTGCTGGCCGTGATCGGCCCGCAAACGGTGGCCGAAGGGGACACGCTGCTTCTTGATATCACTGCCACCGACCCGGACGGCGGCAACCCGATACTGTCGGCGGAAAATCTGCCGACCAACGCCGTCTTCGACGACCATGGCGATGGTACCGGCGACCTGACGTTCACCCCCGGTTACACGCAGGCCGGAGCCTATGATGTCACCATCTTCGTCTCCGATGGTTCCATGATCGACAGCGAGATCGTGGCCATAATAGTCACCGCCGCCAATGGCGCCCCAATATTGACGGCCGCCGATTCCCTGGTGGTGGCCGAGGGAGATACCCTGACAGTCAACATCGGCGCGATTGATCCCGATGGCGATCCCATTACGCTGACGGCCGAAAACCTCCCGTCCAATGCCGCCTTAGTCGACCACGGTGATGGGACCGGGAGTTTCACCTTTTATCCCGACTTTACCCAGGCTGGCGAATATGCCGTCACCTTCATGGCTTCCGACGGCCTCCTGGCTGACAGTGAGGATGTGGTTCTCACCGTAACCGCGGCCAATCAACTGCCGGTTCTGGCGGCCATCGGGCCGCAGACGGTCGCTGAGGGGGATACGCTGAACATCGTTGTTACCGCCAATGATCCTGACGGCACGATTCCGATGTTGACCGCATCGACGTTACCGTCTCACGCCGCTTTCCTGGATAATGGAGACGGAACCGGAACGTTCGTCTTCACCCCCGATTTCGACCAGGCCGGGGTGGTGTACATCACCTTCTATGCCTCCGATGGCTGGGCGATCGATTCCGAACAGGTCATGATTACCATAACCGGCGTCAACCGGCCGCCGGTCCTGGCCGCGGTTGGACCGCAATCGGTGGTCGAAGGGGATACCCTGATCATTGACATTGCCGCAACCGACCCTGATGCCGACAGCCTGGCTTTATCTGCAGAAAACCTGCCGGCGAATGCCGCCTTCACCGCCCACGGCGATGGCACCGGTCGCCTGATGTTCACTCCGGCCATCGCACAAATCGGCGTATTCACCGTTTCTTTCATGGCCTCCGATGATATCTTGGCCGACAGCGAAGCAGTGGACATCACGGTGGCCGTACATGCGCCGGTCATTATCACCGGAAATGTCCTCCTGCCGGGCACGGTGGTGAGTTATGTCATCGATTCCATCGAAACCGTCATCGCCGATTGGAGCGGCATCTATACCATCAGCGTCCCGTATGGCTGGAGCGGCGCGGTGACCCCGACCATGACCGGATATACTTTCACCCCGGCCGATCGAAATTACACGGCGGTCCTGTCCGATCAGATCAATCAGGACTTCATGCCCTCCATCGCCACGGATGTCGATGATGAAACCGGCGATCCCCTTCCCGACCGGTTCGCCGTGGCCCAGAACCATCCCAACCCGTTCAATCCGTCGACCGTGATCGAGTATGCCGTGCCGAAGCAGGCCCGGGTGACCATCGCCGTCTTCGATGTGCTGGGTCGCTGGGTGCGGACGCTGGTGGATGATGTCCAGCCTGCCGGATGGCATCAGGTCGTTTGGGACGGCGCCGATCAGGCCGGAAGCGGCATCTCGACCGGGATATATTTCTATCGGCTCCAGGCGGATGGGTATACGCAGACGAGGAAGATGGTACTGATGAAGTAACCGTCCACACGATGGCCGATTATTCAGGGGCCGGTTCAATACCGGCCCCTTTCATTTGAGATCCCGCCTTTACCGGGTTTCCTGTCCGACCATCCGTCCCCGACGCCAAAGGATGACCGGGCCGTCTTCGGAATCGACCCGCGTGCCGGTGCGGACAAAGGAAGCCTTCTCCAAGACTCGTTGCGAGGCGATGTTCCAAACCGCGGTTTCGGCGGTGATAGCGGTGACTTCGGGTCTGGAAAAACCTTCGGCCACGAGCCGTTCCACTCCCCGGGTGGCATAATTGCGGCCGCGGTACCCTTCCGCGACGCCGCAGCCGATTTCGATGGCGCCATCCTGCGGGGAATGCTTCAGACACCCGGAACCGATGATCCGGTTTACGGATGAAAGCAAAAAGAGCCGGGGCGCGCACCAGAACCAGAGTTCGCCGGCGCGGAATCGCTCCAGCGCGGACGTGAATACGATTTCCGGATGCCAGGCCTCGGACACGGCCTCGAAATCGCGAAACCGGGACGCCCCCGGAAGGGCCAGCGCCTGCTCCACCTCATCCGGTTCCATCATGATCAATTCGATGGGCAACATCCGCTCCTCTGTCATGGGGGCCATGTGGCCGCGCAACGATTCACTCCGCGGATCGAACCTTAAGGCGGTCGATCTGATATCGCATCAGGCGCATCCGCTCAAGGTAGGACATCAGCCTATCTTCATCGGATGCGTTTGCCGAAGAATCATCCAAATCTTCCGGCGACATTCGCACCGCGATGTTGATGAATTTATCGTCCAGTTCAACCACCAATTTCTTGGACACCAGATCGGATACGGATCGTTCCCAATCGCTTCCCTGCAACGCCGGGTTCTCCTGCAACGACCGACGAGTCGCGCCGCAGTCGCAGGCCAGAAACACGAGCCGCTCGACTCCTTCCAGTCTCTGCCGGGCTTCGGCCGCGCACCCCCGCGTATCGTAGATGTTCACACCGTCATCCCGGTCGATATACAGCAGGGCGGCCTCGCCGGCGGCGTTCTGCCACGAGGCAATGGCCGATTTCAGGGCAGCGACAGCCTCCTCCGGTACGACATGATCCCGGTAATCGTAGGTGAAATAGTAGGCCATCCGAGAAAGCGCTTCCTCCTCGAACGGGAAAACGAACCCGTACGTGGGATACGGCCGGACGTTGGCCAGGCCGAACAGGTCGGGATTCGTCTGCATCGGACTGAACCGGTCCAAGCGGACCCGATGGCAACCGATCGACGGCGCCTGCAGATGACTGATCAGCGGCGCCATGGCGGCCATCTCCAGGAATTCGGCGGCGGTCTCTCCGGCGAAACCATACAGAATATTCCACAGCACGCCGACTCCGCACTCGGCCGCGTATTTTAGCAGCAGGATATTCTGAGCGGCCGTAACCCCCTTCTGCATCCGGCGCAATGACCGGGTGTTCAGGCTTTCGATGCCCGGCTGAATCCAGAGTATCCCGGCCGCTTGCAGAAGCCGAACCTGAGGTCGGGTGAGGGTCGGCCGGGTTTCGAAAAACAACATCAACCCGTGATCGATCTCCGCCATCTGCGGCAACAGGCTCCGGAAATACCGGTGGTCCAGGACGCAGTCGACCGAATAGACCGACTTGGTATCGTACGCCATCAACGCCCGGAGTTCGGCCAGGGCTCGGTCGGGAGACTTGCTCCGGAACCGCAGTCCCTGCCCGTTGAGTCCGCAGAATATACAGTGCTCGCGGGCCCCGTACCAGCATCCCCGGCTGGTCTGCCACGGCAGCGCCTGCGGAATCGACCCGAACCCCGCCTGTTTCAACTCATCCGCCCACCCGTGAAAATCCGGCGTCGGCAGGTCATCCATCTTCTCGACTGGCTCCGGCCTCAGGCCGTTGACTACCGTTTCGCCGTTCCGGTCGCGCCAGGCCAGCCCGGCGATACCGTTGAATGATTCCGCGCCGGCATCCATCCGTTCGAGCAGACTTGCGATCAGCCGTTCCCCTTCTCCCAGACAGACGAAATCGACTTGCGGGAACCGGTGATGCAATTCCACTCCCATGTCGGCCTCGCAGTTGGCGCCGCCGAGGATAATCCGGGTTGAAGGAAATTGCTCTTTGATACGGCGGGCGAGAGCCAGGCAGGCGGTCGTCTGTTGGAACGTCGTGCTCAGGCCCACCAGATCGTAGGCCGTCCAGTCGACCGTATCCGCCAATTCCTGCAGAAATCCCTGTGCCTGCGCTTCCAGACGGCCGGCATCTTTCCGAAGCCAGTCCGGCAACGCCGTGTACCCGCCGGTGGAGGTGTTGATATGGGCATCGAGGTTCTGCAACCGGTCGAGATAATCGATTTCCCGGTCGAAGGCGGCGGAGGCAAACAGGTATTCACCGAACAGGCACTCCGGCGGAAGATTGCGGCAGATGACTTCGTAGGTTTCCAGGCCGATGCGCCGGGCGAACGGAATATTGGCATA
The DNA here is from genome assembly GCA_012797915.1 of Candidatus Zixiibacteriota bacterium. Lineage (GTDB taxonomy): Bacteria > Zixibacteria > MSB-5A5 > GN15 > JAAZOE01 > JAAZOE01. The sequence goes on from JAAZOE010000151.1 coordinate 13,830, forward strand.
GGTCAACCGGCAGGTGTGACCGGCCTGTTCGATGACTCCCTGAAG
>JAAZOE010000152.1 GCA_012797915.1 Candidatus Zixiibacteriota bacterium
GTAATAGTCGCCACGCGGTCGGTAATCGAAACCGTCAAATCGGTGTTGCCGCTGTAAGTCCAAACCATCTCGGCATCGGTGTTGTCGATATCCGAGACATAATCATCGAGAGTGATCGTGGTGAACGTCCCACCCTCGGCGATGGTCTGATTCGGAATGTCGGAGACCACCGGAGCGTCATTGGCGGCGGTAACGGTAAACGTGGCGGCATCCTCGGCGAAAGCGGTTCCCGGATCGGTCGCCCGGAAGGTGATCGTCTCGGCCCCGTTCCAATCGGCACTCGGGGTCGTGATCGTCGCCACGCGGTCGGTAATCGAAACGGTCAATGCCGTATTGCCGCTATAGGTCCAAACCATTTCGGCGTCGGTGTTGTCGGCGTCGGAGACAAAGTCATCGAGGTTGATCGTAGTGAATGTCCCGCCCTCGGCGATGGTCTGATTCGGAATATCCGATACCACCGGGGTTTGGTTGGTATTGGTCACCGTGATGACGACGATTTCGGAATCGACATCAGGGCTGACGGCATCGGTGGCATAGAACGTCACGGTATGCTCGCCCGCCTGGGTATAGTCGGGGCTGAACGAAAAACTCCCGGTACCATCGCCGTTATCCGTGAAGGAGGCGTTGGACGGCAACGGGGAAGTCGTCAGGACGGGAATGGTCGCATCCGCATCCGTGGCTGTGGCCGTAAGGTTCAACGTACCCCCTTCGGCCACCGTCTGCGGTCCGATCGGATCGAGGACCGGCGGAGTTTGCGCCATCGCCGGGGCCGCCAACCCAAGGAAGCAGAGGGCGACCGCCGTGAACTGAATATATTTCCCGATACTCATTGTCATATCCCTCTCACCTGAGCTACTTCAAGAGGACCATTTTTTTGGTCAAACTGGCGTCACCGGATTTCAACCGGTAGAGATAGACGCCGGAAGCCATCCGGGCGCCGTTGGTATCGGTGCCGTCCCAGACGACCGAATACTGTCCCGGAGCCATCGAGCGATCGACCAGGGTCTTGACCAACTGACCCAGGACATTGAAAACTTCCAGTCGGACATCGCTTTGGCTTTCTATATAGAAATCAATGGTTGTGGTCGGATTGAACGGGTTCGGCCGATTCTGCGACAGCTCGAACATGCTTGGCAACGGCCCCGGACCGGTACTTCCCACCGGGACATTCCTGGCCGCGCCGTCGGAGATCACCGCCTTGGTAATCCGCACCACTCTTTCATCATCGGCCGAAATCGGCGCTTTCGACACGAACGGAAGAGTAATGATATCGGACAATCCTTCGGCGATCAATTTGGCGTCGTTCCAGGGATTCCAGCTGTGGATGACCACTTTCATCGTTCCGTTGCCGTTGTCGCGGTAATTGATGCTGTACCCGGAAATACCGTCAACCAATTGCGGGGCTAGCATTTGAACGGCTTCCGGATTGTAGGCAATGGTCAACTCCACGCCGGCCGCTTCGGTCGGCAGATCGGCGGAAACGGCCATTTCGGATTGCATACCTGCATCCGGTATCTCGCCGTGATTGATTTTCAGGGTGGCGAACTGGTCGTCGGGCACGGACGGCGAGGGGTTACTCGGCAGCGGCCAGCCGAAGATGGAATAGACGATGCCGACCAGGTCGACCACGTTGACCGTGTCGTTGCGAACGATATCGCCGGCGGCCATCCGGCGCCGATTCAGTTCGCCGTCGCCGATGATATACCTGACGACGCCGACGGCGTCGTCGACGTCGACGAATCCGTTGAAGTTGATATCGCCCCACAGGTCGACGCAGAGGATCCCGGACTGGACATCAAGTTCGAACGCCGGGATTTCCGGATCCGGGTCGATCGATTCCCAGGCATTGGCGAACTCCAGCGGATAACAGCCGGCGGTGGCGTAATCGCCGACCGTGAAGGCGAGGTTCATCACCGCCGAGGTGCTGCCGTCGACCATGGCGTCATTGGCCAGGCCGAAGGCAACCACGCGCAGGCTGCCCGGCGACTGGCCGACGTTGTCATAGGCCACCCAGGCCGGTATTCGGTCGGTCGGGATGATGGAATCGAGAGTGAAGTAATCGGCGTTATAGGCCATATCGAACTGAAGACCATAAACCGTTTTACTGGTGACGATATTAATCGGCACCAGGACTTCGTTGAGCCCGGGCACGCCGCCTTCGGGCGACTGCCCCTCGGCCGAGGTGGTGAAGAGAACATCCACCTCCAATTCCGCCACGGTCACGGTGACCACCTGGGCCGTCGAGTAGGCCCCGGAGTCATCATAGGCCTCGAAGGTGAACACGAAACTTCCCTGCTGGGTCATGTCGGGGGTAAAGGAGAAATTACCGCTGGCCACGCCGCCGGAGCCGGTTACCACTCCGTTCGATCCGAAGGTCGCGTTGCGCGGCAGGGTGCTGGTGCGGTTGGCATAAATCCGGAGTGTCCCCCCTTCGGCATCGGTGGCCGAGACGGTGAAGCCGACGGTCTGGCCCTGATTCACACTGAAGACATTCGGCGTGATTGCGGCCAGGGTGGGTATCGTATTCACGTTGGAATCGATCGGGGGAGCTCCCGCCGTATCGACGATAAGAATGCTGCTGAGGAGAACCGGGAAGACGGTCGGGTTGAGGGTATCGCTGGGACCGCCGCCTTCGGGGTTATAAAATTCTTCGGCCAATTCGGACAGCTGCAGGTCGGAAGTTTCCCGGATCACCCGGATGGGGGTGGAGCTGTTAAGGGTGGCGGTTGGACTGACTCTAAATCGCAGGTAGGCCACCCGCATCGCCGAACCCTTGGGGATGTGGGGCAACGGCGGAGTCACCAGCGGGGTAGGGGCCAGAAGGAAACGGGCCGTGTCGAGCGTCCCGTGGGCCGCTTTCAGTTTGTACGGGGCCAGAGGATAGCCTTTGTTCTCATCCCAGGTCGTGGCTGCGGCGGGCGACAGATTCACCTGGATATACCATAACCCGGCGTCGCCGTTGCCGGTCCATTCCGAGGAATCCGGCGGGTCGGCCAACTGGTCATACGCCTGATCATATACCAGCTGCGGATACAGGACAAACGGGTCGAAGGTGAAATTCATGCTGATGGCCATCACGGTGGAATCGTTCTCGAGGTAGATGGGAATATTGACGATGCTGTCGGGCAGAGCCCGGACCGTATCCTTGAACCCAAGGTATTCACCGGTCGCGTATATCTGCCCCGACGCCGAGCCTGCGGTCAGAATCACAATCAGGCCGGCCACCAGGGGGATTACCATGCGCCTCATAGGCAAACCTCTATCCATGATAAACTCATTTTCATTTATTTGACCAACGCCATCCGCCGGCAGGCCGTATAATCGCCGGCCGAAATACGGTATATGTAAATCCCGGAAGCCGCGGTCGCCCCATTCCCATCGCGGCCGTCCCAGGTCACGGCATGGCTTCCGGCCGGGAATTCGCCGTCAGCCAACCGGGCCACTTCCTGCCCCAGAATATTGTAAATCGTCAAGGTCACCCGCCCCGGCGCGGCCAGGTCGAAGCGGATGCTGGTGGACGGATTGAACGGGTTCGGATAGTTCTGGAACAATTCGAACGTCGTCGGGACCGTTCCATTTTCGGCGGCCTTGGTCAGGGAAATCACCTGTCCCTCGGCATCGGCGGCTTCCGCGTCCGCCAGGTACACTGCCAGACCGGGATCAGATGACAAGCGGACGACCGTCGCCCCCCCTGCGGGAATAGTCTGACCGTCATAACTGAACAACACTCCGCGCCAGGAGCGGTTGTTGCCCCCCGCCATCAAGTCCATCGAGGTCATATTGGCCGCCTCAAGGCGGTCAAGGTCGGCCCCGGCCAGTTCCACATACAGGCCGGCGACATCCGCCGGGGCATCGAGCCGGAGGTAAAGACCGTCATCCTGGCGCACCAGCTCGATCGCGGCAGTGATATCCGCAGGCGGCACCACCACTTTGCCGCCGGGGGGATTGGCTTCCCCGGCGATGATCTTAATCAGCAGGACAAGGTCGGCGATGGAGGGCGCCAAACCGTCCTGATTAATATCGGAATTGACCAGCCGCTGGCCGTCGATCGGATAAAGGCCGGGGCTGATGAAGAAGTTGGTGAAATAGACGGCATCGGCGATTTCAAAGGGGACGCCGTTCAGATTGATATCGCCCAGCAGTTTGTTGCCGCTCTGGCCGATCATGATGTAGCCGTTGAAGAAGTTGATCATGCTCGAGGTCACCGTCTGACCGCCGGACATGATCAGGGAGTTGTCGATTGCGACGTGGTTGACGAACCGAAGGGAGATTTCATTGCCCACGTAACTGACGTCGGAACTGACCTGAACCGTAACCCGGCAGATGGATCCCTCGCCGACCGGAATCGGATCGGCGTACCCGGCCCGTCCGGTAATCCGTAAGTCGCCGTAAATGCCGTTGTAATGCATCTGGTAATTGAGATAGTCGAAACTTTCGGACCGCGTGTCCTCGGTGGTTACGGCCAGAACGGTCAGCACGGAGGGGTCGAGGTGGAGGAGAATGTTGAATTCCTTGATATCGTAGCGGTTCTTCATCGAGATATTGAACGATACCACCCGGCCCACGAAACTGGTGAGGGTATCGGCCCGCAGGCTGAACAACGTGACCGGCAGCAGGTTGATTTCGACGGCGGCGGTGTCGGCGGCGCCCAGAGGATCGGTGGCGATGATGGTCACGGCATACTGGCCGGAATCGGCGAAGACGCTTTTCCAGATGATCAGGCCGGGGTTGTCGAAATCGAACAACGCTCCCGAAGGCAGGCCGGTGACCTGCCATTCGACGGCGTCGAAATCCGGATCGAGGGCGGTGACAGCAATCCCGATGGAATCGCCGGCCTCGGCCTCGATTGTTGCCGGGACGGTGATGGCCGGCGGCCGGTTGACCTCGATGACGTTCACCTTGACCCGGAGAGTGGCGGAGCCGTTGCCGTCGGACGCCCAGAACGTGAACGTGAACGGGCTGCGGGCCGCCGATTGCGGACCGACGAAATCGGGCCGCCAGGCAAACCGGCCGGAGCCGTCGCCATGGTCTTCGAACCGGGAGGTGAGGGGATGAATCGGGTTGGCCAGGATAATCGAGTCGCCATCGCCATCGATGGCGTGCAGGTCGACAAACAGCGATTCTCCTTCGGCCACGTACAGCTCGGGCACCGGCGCAAACACCGGCGGGCTATTATGCGCGGCGGCGATGATCTCGCCGCGGACGAAGATCGGAGTAAAGGTAACCCCGGTATGATAGGACAGAACCAAGTCGGCCGCCGGGGGGATGAACGAGGAATCGAAAACGGCCGTGTCTCCGGGAACAACCGTTTCCTTCAGACGGAATTTTACGGAGAACATCATCCCGGAGCCGGGCTGGATATAATCTTCCAAGATGACGATGGCGCCGACCAGAATGGTTCCGTTCACCTGGTTGACGGTCACCGGTTTGGTGGCCAGGTAGTTGAGGCGGCCACCGACAAAGGAGAGTTCCTTAAACTCAAGCTTTTCAACAGGGTATTTGAGAGGAATGCTCACCGCTCCCAGGAGCTCGTCATTCCAGAGATTGACCTTGACGGTAAATTCCTCCCCCGGATTGACCTTGATACGGTCGATCGAGACGGTATCGGCCGTCCCGTAGGGGTCAGGCTGGGCGGCCACAGGGGCGACCGCGGCCAGGCTGACGACGAGTATGGTAAGAAGTATATGCCTCATCTCGTTTCCATCAAAATGGGCCAAAACTGCCCGCCAAGGATATGAGCAAACGCCTTACCAACCTCGGCCACTTGCGGGTCATATGGTTGAAAATCCTTGTCCACAGAACTTTGTTTCCACCGACGGTTCAGTTCTGGCTTACCTAGCCCTCGCCAAAACACATTTTTTGTTACCTAACAGACAGTTACGACAGTTCCGTTACATCTGAAACGATACGTCGTCCTTTCTTGACTGTCGGACGTCACCTATCAAACCGGTCGGTTTGGAACCTGAAAGGCGGGTATTGGGACTTGTCTGTGCAAGACTCTGCATATAGCTGCATGATCTCGCCGACGGATGAACGAGTGAGGGAGCCCCATAAATAAAAAACGCCCGTAAGCTTTTGGCGTGTAACTTGTTCAGCTTAATGCCGGGCATATCCGCAGTCCTTTTTTCTCTCGCGCAACTTACTACCTTAGAGACTGTCTATACCGAACCTCCTGTACGTTGTTAACGACATCCAAGTCGTTGTGCTCTGTTATATGTGGTAAGGGTCTTTTCAGACCCTTACCACACAGGTATGAAGCGGTTACTTCATCAGCACCATCTTCTTGGTGGCCGAGAAGTTGGAGGCAACCATCTTGTAGAAGTAGATACCGGAGGCAACGGACGAACCGTTGTTGTCGGTACCATCCCACACGACGGAGAAGTTGCCGGCTTCATTGTAGCCGTTGAAATCCTTAACCAGCTGGCCGGCCACGTTGTAAACCGCCAGGCTCCACTTGGAAGCCGTGGGCAGAGAGAGGGCGATCGTGGTGGTCGGGTTGAACGGGTTAGGATAGTTCTGGCTCACAGCAAATTCACTCGGCAGAGTCCGAGTCGTGGTCTCCATCGGACCACCATAGTAGTCGGCAGCTTCCACGCTGACGAGCTCAACATCACCGGTGACCGGAACGGTCAGCAGTTCGTTGGCGCCGGCGGCGATGGCATTGCGGCCGATGTTGTACACCAGGACTCTGGTCTCGTTGAAGACCACATCCATGTTCGCAGCGCCATTGCCGAGAACCGGGGAACCGACCGGACCGCTGAAGGTCAACAGGACGGCGCCGACTTCGCCAGTGGCGTTGTAGTTCACGGTCATTTCACCGTTGAGAACCTGGGTGGTCACGGCAAAGCTGCTGCCCGGAGCCGGCTTGGCATAGGGCTGAGCATCGCCAACGATGACACGGATCAAGTACACGAGGTCAGCGACCGACAACGCGATACCATCAGCGTTGACGTCGGAGGCAGCGATCGAACCTTCGGGATACTGGAACGCCGAAATGCCCTGGATGAAGTAGTTGGTGAACATCACCGCGTCGGCAATTTCGTTGGCCAGACCGTTGAGGTTGATATCACCGCGAGCGTCGATGGAGTCGGCGCAAGCGACATCGATACCGCCATCGATGAAGTCGATGTACTCGAGCGGGAACTGCTTGACATCCGGACCCAGTTCGGGCCAGCACTCCGCCGCCCAACCATAGTATCCGGGCCAGAAATAGCTATCCATGGTCACATCGATACCATAGTTGATAGCCTGGGTCGGATCCAGCGGGTTGTCGTCGAAGTTGAAGATGTCGCGAGCCATATAGAGAGTGTCACCAGTCAGGTCGGACATGGTGTTGTCGGCGCAATCCATCCAGTAGAACCGGATGGGCAGGTACTGGCATTCCAACGTCCGGTCATTGGAGACCAGGAAGGTCAGGTTGGCAATACCCTTGCCGGCCAGGTCAGACAGACACTCGTCATCGGGATGGTCCGGACCATTGTTGGTCTCGGCCAGACCGACGATGCGCAACAGACCGGTCGGGCAGCCGTTACCGCAGTTGCCGTTCCAGTTGTAGCGATAGGTGAAGTATTCCCAGCCACAAGCGACCAGGTCGGCATGGAGCTCGGCGCCGGTGAAGCTCAGCGCGGAGGCATCGTAGCCGATGAGCAGGTCAAAGCCGCCGACATCGTTGGTGGCTTCGCCGAAGCTGACGAGAACGTTCTCGTAGTGACCCTGCAGGGTCTGATGGGTCTTCTCGATGATGACCTGCAGACCGGTGAAGGACACCACGTTCAGCGTGAAGCTGCACTCGGCGGCCAGAGCGCCGTCGGTGACATTCACGACGACCGTGTAGGTGCCAACGTCGCCGGCACCCGGAGTCCAGGTATACTCGCCGGTGGCCGGGTCAATGGCGCCCGGGCCGGTGATGCTGTACACGATATCGTCGCAGACATCAACGTCGTTGCCGACGATGTCGTTCTTCACGAAGGCCTGGAGAATCGGAATGGTGTGCGCAGGCGCGCCGCAAGCGACGGTCGGAGCAACGTCAGTCGCGGTGACCATCACTGTCAGCGTGTTGCACGGTCCGCCGGTGTGGAATGCATCAGCCACACCCACGGTCAACTGAGCAACAGCGCCGTTCACTTCGTCATCGCCGAAGTCGTAGGTCAGGGCGCCGCCGGCCGTAATCGTGGCCGTGCCGGTGCCGGAAACCACTTCAACGCTCCAAATCGGCGTATCGCCTTCGTTATCCGTCGCCGTGAAGGTGCCGGTGGCAACACCGCAGTGCGGGCCGGTAATCGCAGCCGGGCCAGCCGGGACCGGGCACATATTGTCCGGTTTCCGAACCGGGAAGCACCAGGTGCCGTCGTTGCCGTCATCCTGGAAGGTGATGGCAACACCGAGACCACCGTAGTCGGAGAACGCGAATTCGGTGGCGCCGATCGGGAGGTTCATGTTGACGCAGAGTTGATGAACTTCCAGGATCGGGAAATCATTGGTCACCATCAAGTGAATGTACACTTCCTCCGACGGACCACCAGCGGCCATACCGGGGCCGAACATAACGCCAGTGCCGTAGGCGATGGCATTCGGAAGGCCCGTTTCGACGACCAGAATACCGCCAGTCAGGTCGAAATTGGTGGCCGGCGGGTGAATACGACCCGCGGGGTTGTGGGTGACATACTTGCTGGTTCCCCAGGCGTTTTCAGTCTGGGCGACCCAGGACCAGGTCACGCCATCGGGAGAGGACAGCGTCATCGGAATCTGCATACCACCGCACACGACATCGTTAGAAATCACCGTCGCGATGGCAAACGGGGCGTTCGGGACAATGGTATCCGGAACGGTCAGATCGATCGTGCCAGTACCGGCACCATAAGCTAGCCCAAAAGAAAGAAGTAATGTTGCAAGCAAAACGATAAGTCGTTTCATCTTGAGCTCCTTCATTACTGTTTAGCCATTTCGTTAGTTCAACCGTTATAAAACGGTTCGCAACACAATCCCCCTCTTACAAACCCAGCCATGATTCCGGTTGAGCCGTCCGTCATCATGTCCGCGTTTGCGCAAGGAACGATGTTCTCATTCCTTCTTTTGAGCGCGTGTTAAATGACTACCTCTTAAGTGCGTGCACCTCCTTTCCGTTCTTCTACTTACCTCTACTACTGTCTCTCTTTACTGAGAGATTCTGTTCTATCGTCACTCGTTTCTTTCGTCTTCAGCCGTCGGGCGCAGGGTCGGATCGGTCTATTGGCAATTCGGCCCCGGTCCTCCCCGGAAGATATAGTTGATCAGGTAGACCGCATCGCCGACATTGAGATTCGCATCGCCGTTGCAGTTGGCGCACTCCATAAACGGCGGCGCCGCCCCGCCGCGGAAGATGTAGGTAATCAGAAAGACGGCATCGCCGACGTTTATTTTGCCGTCGTTGTTAATATCACCGCACAGGCATTCGGGCGGAAAGAGAATCTCCAGGGAGCCGTCGGCATAGAACGAGACCGTCTCGTCGCGGGTGGTCCAAGGGCGCGATTCGATCCAGGTGGAATCGACCCCGGGGAAATTGGTCGTATCGACCCAATGGATGCAGCTGTCCCCGGCCCATTCCACGCATTCCCAATAATGGTAGAAGGTGTCGATAATCACCGTGTCGGCCATCTCCGGGAAGGGGGAATTGACCCAGAGGGTGCAGGGGACGGCCGGGTATTCATCGGGGGAGGCGCAATCCTTGTACAGCGTATCGCAGATGCTGTACAACGTGATGGTGCCGATCAAAAAGCCGCGGGGATCGGAAAAACTGGTTTCATTGAGATTGTCGATGATGGCCACATTGGTGATATAGTTGGCCAGCGATTCCGGCACGGGGTCGTAGATTCTGGTTTTCAGGCTGAACAGCCGGCGTTCCGAGGTGCTGGGCGGCAAACCGGTTTTGACCGGCGGCCCGATACGGTCGGCCAGACCGGTGACCTTGACGATATAGGGACTGCCGGAAACGGCTTTGGCCGTCACCAGCTCCCAGCCGGCGATGGCGCCGCCGGTCGTGTCAATGGCGCCCGAGCTGATAATCGTATCGATAATCATCGTATCCCGCCATTCAATACATTCCCCTGCCTCCCAATCGATGCAATACTGCCAGGTCGTGTCGATCAGGGTGTCCTCCGTATCGGTCCTGAACTCGATCAAATCCTGTCGATCGAGAATCAGCATCAGAGAAAACCCGGCCAGGGTGTCGGTGTAATTCCGCAAAAACACGCTAATCCATGCGTTCGTATCGCCGACCTGAACGGTGGTGTCGGAAATCCGCAACGTCAGCTCGGGAAGCATTTCTTCCCCGGCCGACGCGGGAGTCACGGCAACCGCCGTCAACAGCCCGACGATGAGAGCCCCGATGAGTAATCGCGACTGGCTTGTGAAGGACATGTACCTACTCCTTCTGAAGTGTTTCAAAACGTTCGAGTTTCTGACAACCTTCCCTTAGCCTAAGTCAGTCGCTCACCTCCGCATGTTGTGGCGTCGACTCCAGTCGCATCCCGAATCTTATGGCGCGCGAAGTTGTGCCTTTGATAAGTAAAGCGTCCCTACCGGCTCGTCTCAACCGGTTTGAAGTAATGTGCTCTCAAACGTCCCAAGTTCTCTAGCGACACTGACCCCGAAGACAATTTCCGGTCGAACAAGCGGTAATAACGAATGCGAAAACCAGTCTCATTGTCTACGGCAATATAAGGGGCGCCCGGGAAGTTGTCAACCATTTTCTTTAACCTTCTTGCCGGCTTTCACCTAACGGTGACAAGCGCGGGAAGCATATTCCTCCACAGAAAGATGTATAAGCTCCGGTTTTTATCAGCAAAGGTTATGCCCGTCGGGGTCAATCAGTCACCGGCGCTGCGCGCCATTTGAAATCCGTGTAACCGCCCGTACGGCTGTAAGGTACCGGTCAGTCCTTTCTGATTTGCCGTTACTCATCCAACCATCATGGTTGGACAATGGCCAAATCGTTGCATACTCTGCAATTCATTGCAGGCCTGCTTCGAATTCAGCCGTTGTATGAAAACCTGCCGACTGAGACATTCACCCCGCGAGCTCCTGCGGAGCCGGACGACCAAACCAAGAGCATGGACTTTACTCGTTCGGTCGGCGTCGGCCCGATGGCCATAGTATCGACCGAATCCGGTTTTTCTCCGCCGGTTTCAGGGCGACAAGCCAAGCCGAGGGGAGGTAGATGGTCCCCAGGGCAATCAGGGAGAGAGCCATCCATCCCAGGCTGTTGATATGGCGGGAGACGACAACGATGAAAAAAGCGGGAAGCAGTGACGCCGCCAGTGGCGGGAGAAACGCCTCCCGCAGAAAACCGAGCGGGGTCCCCCCCACCAGCCGGATGGCGGCGAACGGGACATAGAGAAGAGACAAGAGCGACAGCGGGATGGTTGTCCCCCAAGCCACTCCCGGCAAGCCCATAATCTGCACCAGAATCACCGACAGGATAACATTGACTGCCGCCGACCCCAGCGACAGGAGGGCCAGGAGGCGGTGACGGCCGACTCCCAGCAGGATATCGCCGCCGATCCCCTGCATGAACGACAGGAGGTGGCCGATCAGCAGGATTTGCAGGATGAGCACCGATGAATCGAAACGGTCGCCGACCCAGAGATGAATGAACGGCCGTCCCCAGAAGAACAGCAGCAGCGACAACGGCAGGGAGAAAAGCAGGTTCAGGCGGCTGCCGTCATAGAGGAACCGCCGCAGGGAAGCCTGGTCGGCATCGGGGTCATACCGGGCCGCAATCGGGGCGAACAGCTTGGTCATGGTGAAGACCATCTGGCGCAGGTATTCCACCAGTTTAACGGCGATGCCGAAGATGGCGATATCCTCCACCCCCCGGAAAACCCCCACCACGAACGAGTCGGAATAGAAGGCCAGCCGGCCGGACAGGACCAGGATAAAGGAATAAAGGGAGTATCCGCCGATCCGTTTCAGCACCGCCGGCCGGGCCAGGCGGGGATGGATCGACAGGTCGGGCAGGAGCCGGCACAGGATCCGCATCCGCCACAGGTATCCGACCAGCGACCCGGCGAGCGCCGCCGCTCCCAGTCCGACGAGCCCCCAGCCCAGTTCGAGGGCGGCGATGGTCAGGGCGGTCCGGAACAGGGCGGTGGCGATGGCCACGGTATTGAACAGGTCGAACCGGTAGAGCCCTCCAGCCAAGGCTTCGGAGAAGACCGATAAGGGGAAACCGATGGCGATGGACAGCCCGACCAGGAAAATCGCCCATCGCGCCTGCGCAACCAGTTCCGGGGGGATGGCAAACCAGACGGCGGCGTAGACCATCAGGACGGCTGTGGCCAGCAGGACGAGCAGGCCCAGCAGGGCGGCGATATAGAAGGCGGTGGCGACGACCTCGTTGCGCTTGTCGGCCTCGCCGGTGGTCTGATAGCGGGCCACGAAGCGGACGACGGCGAAGACGAGGCCGAAGTCGAACAGCCCGAGGTAGCCGGAGAACGAGCCGACCAGAATCCAGACGCCGAAGGCGGCCTGGCCGACGGCGGCGATGATATAGGGGGTGAGGAAGAAGGAGATGACGGCCGCGCTGAGATAGACGGCCCAGTTGGTGGTCAGGTTTTTGACGAACTGGCGCAGCATGGTACCGGGAATATAGAGGGGGAAGAGGAAGCGGGGCAAATAAATGTTGGCCTCCGAGGCGGAGCAGGGGGAGGCATGGTCGCCCGACCGAACCGTGGGGCTCGGTCGGGCAAGGAACCATTTCGTTTAATACGAAAAGCAGATTGACGGCGCGGGGCCCCCGTAAAAGATATAATTGACGATATAGACGGCATCCCCCACATTCACCACCCCGTCGCAGTTGGCGTCGCCGATCCTTTGATCGGGGGTGATCGGGGGGCCCGTTTGGAAGACCGCATGGGCGATGTATACGGCGTCGCCGATTCCAATGAAGCCGTCGTTATTGCCATCCCCTCTGATGACGGCCAGCAAAGCGCGGAAGGCGTTCACGCGTCCCCACCCGATCTGGTCACTGATGCGGGCGGTATCCTCGACAGGGGAATACGGGTTTTCGGCAGAGTAGCGCAGGATTTGTTCCACAAGATCTAACTGGCCAATCAAGTCCGAGCGCCGTTGAAATATGAGGGCGGCCGTAGCCGTCACTTGCGCAGCGGCGGCGGAAGTTCCGCCGAATATGCAGTCATAATTCACGTCCAATTCGCAGATGGGTTGATTGTCAGAGCCCCGTTGCGAAGGAACGATGCCGTAATCGCCCATTCGATCGGTGGTGGGAATATATTCGCCATAGGCGACCAGATCGAGACTGTCGCCATATTGAGAAAACTCGGCCAGAGTATCCAAAGCATCCAGGGCGCCCACGGCAAATGTCGTGGGGTAGCAGGCCGGGTATGCTTCGGGCGAGCAATAATACGGAGGGGTACCGCAGGCGTTTCCCGATCCACAGACGACCAGGACGCCATTTGCGTGAGCATAATTCAAACCGCAATCAATATTATAGAGATTCGGGCACTCCGGTCCGTTGCTTGATAACATACCCCAACTGATGTTAATGACCGCCGCTCCCGAATCGACCGCATCCTGAAGAGCCTCCATAATAGAGCCACTGGTGGCAAAATCAGCCGCGGTGAAGGGCGATACTTTCCGGAATACTCGGTGGGCCAGGATTCGTACGCCCGGCCTGCCGGCAATGCCGGCCACGCCGGTGGAGTCATTATTCGTTAGGGCGGCTAGTAATCCGCAGACCGCCATGCCGTGATAACAATAGTCACAGTCTTTGGGGGATTCATCATCGGAGTTATACAGGTAATCATATCCGTCCGCCCAAGAATTGGAAGCGATATCCTCATGAGCTTCCACCCCATCATCCAAGACGCCGACAAGCACCGGCGAATTAGGAATAGTCAGTTCCCAGACCAGCGGCAGGTCCATGCTATCCAGGTTGTATTGGGCTGGGTAATCGATATCATTGGGAACGAAGAATGGATCGAACGGGAACACAAAATCAGGTCCGACCCCTTCGATCAGGCCGCTTTCATACAAGCGATTGGAGACCGTGACGGGGTCCAAGGGGTGCTGGTCGTGCAGTTCGACCAAAAGGGCAGTGTTATCGTGAAAGACCGCCCGGACTCTCCGCAGGCCCGAAATCGTCAGGAGGGAATCGATGCTGGCGACACGGGTGGGGAAGAATTTGACAAACAGCCTCCGGCCGACATAAATATCACGACCGGCCTCATCGCCGTAGACCGGACAGGCAATGGCCACACGCGCATCCGATCGCAACTCGGATAACAAGGAGTCGGCATCGCAGGCGGATTGCAGGTGAAACAGATAGGCGCCGGCGCCAGGAATCGACTGGACGGGGATTTCAGGATCCAGGCCACTGTAGTCGGTATACAACCCTTCCCAGTCATCGAACGACGGCGTCGATGGGATAATGGTGATTTTATCGGTTGCAACTATCAACTGTTTCTGTTCCCCATACAGGTAGTAGTAAGAGTCGCCGGCAAATCCTTTCGACGCCAGGGATATAAGAACCACCGTGACAAGAATTAGAAACTGTTTCATGAACATGACCCCTCCATATGATTGGAATATGCGGCCGAGAAGATTAGGAATCGGAGGCTCCAACGGTACAGATATGGAGCCCTGTCGGGTTCATCGCCCCAGAAATTAGGTCAATGAAAAGTCGATCTTAACACGTGGGAGCCAAGTGGTTGCGGCCAGCCAACTGGAGGCGGCAATCGATTCCGTCCGAGCAGTGCCCAGCCGCGCCTTTGACGCCGCAAACCACGGCCTATTCAGCGCACGATCAGGACCGTCGTTTTTTCCCGGCTCCTATGCCATGATCACCCCTCACCTACCCGGTCGATCCGGATAATCCCTTCCTCTCTTGCCTTGCCTCTCTATCGCTCCGGTCTCTTCCGTCTATATGGCTCCCAGACGGATGCTATTCTCCGGCTGGACGCAATGCCATACACTCACCCCGTCCCGGCAAATAGTCAATAGGCTCCATCACGGTCCCATCCGCCAGACGGACTTTTGCCAGGTTCAGGTCGTTAATGCTGAGCACGTACAAATAATTGCCCGCCGGTGACAGGGCCATCTGATGAGGAAACAATCCGTAGTCGGCCCCGTCCACCAGCAAGGTCAGAGTTTTGGTTGTTATATCGTAGACAAAGACCGAACCATAGACGATTTCATTCCAGGTCGTTCCTTCATAACACCAGTAGACTCGTCGGCCATCGGGATGGACAACCGGCCGGGTGAATTGAAAGGAAACAGTAATGGGCGTTTGATCGAGGACCTGCAGATCGGCCGTGGCGGCAACGATAAGGTAATGTTCCAGGACGTCACCGTTCTGGCGTTGCGCGGACAGGATTAGGCTGTCGCCGGACACGCTGGCGCAGACCGTTTCGAAATTCAGGACCTCGCCCGATTTCCCTCGCAACGCGCGTTTTTCGTGAACGACCGTACCGGTGCTGAAATCAAGATAGTGCAGCGTATCGCCCCAGTTGTGGTAACAGGCCAGGCGACGGTGCGGAATCAACGTGCCATCACCACCTGAACCGGCCAAATAAAGCGCGCCCAGATCCGGCAGGGAAAACAAAGCCGGTTTGCCGCCGGTGACAAACAGATATTGTTCATCGGGCGTGATGTGGATGACCGACCCGCCAGTGGAGGCGTCAGCCGAAACGATTCCACCGGGCCACGATGCCGTCCAGGTTTTCTTTCCGCGCGTATACACGGCGGTGGTTCCGTTTTCCAGAAACCGAAAGGCATCGAACGGCTCCTGAAAGGCAATGGAATCGACGATGGCGTCCGCCGGTCCCTCGACCACCAGGAAATAAGGGACTCTCGGGGACGCATCAGGGTAATAATAACTCAGGGTTAGTTGGTAGTCTTCCTCGACGATCGGACTTTTCACCGGAGAAGCGTCATCGCTGCATCCGATCATGACGGCAAAGATCGCCGCTGTGACGACCGCCCTCCGATAAAACCGATTTGACATTGCATACCTCCTCCTGTTTAGGCGGATACCCGTCATACGAGTTACCTTTCCCCGGAATTGTCGCCGCAAATTCTGATGATCATTCCGCCGGGTCGACCCACCATGGACGATTGCTCATCTGAAAACTGCAACCGTGCCAATAAAAAACCCCGGCGCTCATGGAACCGGGGTCAGAATCGCCGCCAATCGACGGCGGGATCAGAGTCAGCATGATTCTGACGCTTCGATCCGCCCTCAGGGATGCTGTCCGACGCTATTCGTACGCCGGATCGTTCGGAACGCTGTCCAACGGTCGGGGGCATACATCGTCCGACGGGCTCGGAGATGACCTTCCCCGTCAACAGGCCGAACAACGCCCGGCCCCGGCCGGGGCGGCCGCTGAAAAGGGGAGTCGTCCCCTCCCGGGCACCCGTCTCCGTCAGTATGGTTTTAACAACCACCACGATTGATTTAATTCCTTATGGTCTCCGCTTAAATATATATCGACATTTTCATCTGTCAAGATTAGATATCTCTCCGACCCGCCTTCAGTCGCCCTTCCGCACGGAGACCTCCCCGGGGATGACCCGGGCACGATAATTTGCCCTTCCCGGCTATGACTGGTGTTGTTCTATGATGTCGAAATCTACGCAAGTGTGCTGTATTTATAATGACGTGTTTTGTCCATTATTGTCAAGTGGAAAATTAAGGATTTTGAAACATGTGAGCCATTTGGCCTGCCCCTTTCTGTGTGTGCAAAATACTTCACACCCGGTCCAAGATTTTGTGTATATTCTTCCGAACGGAGGATACGAATATGATGGACATCGGTCGCCTCTGCGCCCTGGTGATGATGCTGGTCGGAACGGCCCTGTTTCTGCCGGCGGCCTGCGGCACAAGCGGGTCTCAGCCGGAAAAGACTGCGGTGCTTGATGCCGAGCAAACCGAGATGGTGCGGTATTATCTGGAGATGAAGCAGATGGGGCTGGACGGGAAGGTCGATTCGTTCTGGGCCCGGCGGGACTCGGTCAGCAAGGCGTTCATCCTCGAGATGTTCAAGCGGCACGGCACCGGACTGGATTCCCACATCGTCGGTTCCTGGGCCTATTCCTGGCCGGATATCGCCGGCTTGCCGCTGGTGCAGGACACGACCGACGGCCAGTGGCGGCGGCTGGTGTTTATCATCGACAACCTGGTGGATTCGGCCGGGCGGCAGAAGGCGCTCTACCCGGTGGTCATATTCCGCAAGGAAGACGGACAGTGGAAGGTATCCAACGCCTCGCGGCTGGCGGCTTACAAGTTCGACAAGCAGGGCAGGGAGATTCCCTTCCGGACGCTGACCTTCCATGAAATGTTTCGCATCCCCCCGACCTTTCCCAATCTGGACAGCATCGGCGCTCGCGACGCCAATCCGCCCAAACCGCGGCGGATGACGGCCGAAGAGATGGAACGACTGCGGAAGAAATAGCGGAGGCGTGAGGATCGTGCCGAACGGGGAAGCCAAACAGGAACGAGTCTGCCCGTGGTGGCTGGGGTATTTCCTGGCCAGTCCGATCCGCACATGGCTTCATGATCCGAAAAAAATCCTCAGGCCCCATCTTCGCGAGGGGATGACGGCGCTTGATATCGGCCCGGGCATGGGGCATTTCACGCTGCCGATGGCCGAAATGGTGGGGGGCGGCGGACGGGTGATCGCGGTGGATGTTCAGGAGAAGATGCTGGCCTCGCTGAAGCGGCGGGCGGGCCGAGCCGGTGTGGAGGGGCGGATCGAAACACGGCTGTGTTCCGGCAGTTCCTTGAATATTGACGATTTGGCCGGGAAGGTCGATTTCGTGTTGACGTTCGCGGTCCTGCATGAGATTCCCGACATCCCCCGCGCGCTGCAAAGCATCAGCCGGACGCTCCGGCCGGGGGGAACATTGCTGATCGCCGAACCGAGGAGGCCTGTATCGGAGGCGGCCTTTACCAAGACGATCGCCGCGGCGGAGGCGTATGGATTGGCGATGGTCGAGCAACCGCCTATCCGCCGCAGCCGCACGGCGGTGATGACCAAAAGATAACCGCAGCAGACCTGCTTTCCCGAAAGATGGAGTTGTAGAAGAAGGACACCCATCATAAAGAGAGTGTTGAAAAATCCCCTCGGCCGTGTTTTTGCGGGGCAAATCGACTCTTCTTCATAGGGGAAAACTCCCGGCAGATGTGGACATCTGCCGGGCACAAGGGACAACTTCCCCGCGGCTCAGAAGCGCCTAACGTAGCTTGATGGACCACCGGAAATTACTTAATGCAAATGGGGAATGCGCCCGCGGGCAACGCGCGGCCGATGACGACGGCGTCGACCTGATGCGAAATCAGATAATCGACGAAAGCGGCGGCGCGGTCGGGCGGAAGGGCCATCAACATCCCGCCGGAAGTCTGCGGGTCATATACGATAGCGCCGACAATTAACTCCAGCCCCGAGGCGAACGAGACTTTATCTTTCAAATACTCCCGGTTGGCGTTCGCCCCGCCGGTGCGGATCCCGGCGCGGGCGTATTCGGTCACGCCCGGCAGGATGTGCAGGCGGTTATATTCGATCTCCAGCGTCACGCCGGAGGCATGGGCCATCTCATAGGCGTGCCCGGCCAGGCCGAAGCCGGTGATGTCGGTGGCGGCATGAGCGCCATATTCGGCCATCGATTCGCCGGCGATTTTATTCAGCGCGATCATGACAGCGACGGCCGCGGCTTCTTCGTCCCGGCTGGCTTTGTTGCGTTTGACGGCGGTAGAAATGATACCCGTACCAAGCGGCTTGGTCAGGATAAGGACATCTCCCACTTTCGCACCGCTGTTGGCCATGATTTTTCGGGGGTGGATCAGGCCGGTGACGGCCAAACCGTATTTCAGTTCGGTGTCTTTTATGCTGTGGCCACCGGCGATTACCGCTCCGGCCTCAATGATCTTATTCGCTCCGCCGCGGAGGACCTCCCCGACCTGGTCGAATGGCATGGTCGCCGGGACGGCCAGGATGTTCAAGACCGTGATCGGCCGTCCGCCCATGGCATAGACGTCGGACAAGGCGTTGGCCGCGGCCACCTGGCCAAAGGTAAACGGGTCATCCACGATCGGCGGGAAAAAGTCCACCGTCTGGACCAGGGCCATATCCTCGGATACCTGGTAGACCCCGGCGTCATCCACTCCGTCGATCCCGATAAGGAGTTTATCCGAGACCGGAGGAGTGAATCGCTTCAAGATTTCGCCCAGCGCCGCTGGGCCGAGTTTGGACGCTCAGCCCGAGCACTCGACCTCGGCGGTCAGCTTGACCCGACGGTCTTCCCGCCCATTTAGAGGTTCCATGGCGGGAAAATAGGGCCGAAGATGATAAATAACAAGTCGAAACCGGATGGACGGATTCGATTTCTGGTTCAGAAACCAGCGGGCCCTTCCGGCCGACCAGTCGCCGAAAAGGAACCGGCCCTGCCGGAAGGAGTATAAAGAGATGGGAATACCTGGCTTATTTTATCCGGTTTTGGCCTGGTTGA
>JAAZOE010000153.1 GCA_012797915.1 Candidatus Zixiibacteriota bacterium
GATGCTGGGGTTGTTCGATATCATCAAGCCCAACGAACTGGAAGCCAAGGTCCTGACCGGAATCGACTGCCGTCGCGACCCGTTTACGGCGGCGCGGATAATTAAGGGCTGGGGACCGAAACTGGTCATCGTCACCCTGGCCGAGCTGGGATCGGTCATCTACGACGGCCGTCAGTTCATTGAGATACCTCCCTATCCGGTCGACCTGGTGGATGCCACCGGCGCCGGGGATACCTATATGGCCGGGTTCACCTTCGCCCGCTTGGAGGGACAGTCGCTTCGGGAAAGCGGAACCTTCGCCTCTTGTGTCAGTTCGCTGATGATCGAGCAGGTCGGGCCGGATTTCGTTCTGGAGGAGGCCGAGGTTCGTCGTCGGCAGAAAACGCTTTTGGAGAAAAAGGATTTCAAGGTCTCGCTGTTGTCAACGTAAAAGGGGTGTCGCGGTCCGGCGGCCCCGGCGGCGCGCCGGACGGACATTTTTAACGTCAACATCATCAGGAGAATCATACCATGCGTGTCGCGGTCCAGATTGATGGTGCATATTTGGAACGGATGCTGGCGGAAGAGCACAATTCCCCCGCCGTCGATTATGCCAAACTGGTCAACAAGCTGGTCAACACCATCGCCACCAACGCCGAGTCCGACCTGTATATGCTGCGGACGTACTATTATCACGCCCTGCCCTGGATCGGGAAAAATCCCAGCGACCAGGAAATCGAGATGCACAAGAAGAAACAGGGTTTCTTCACCCGGCTGGAGCACCTGCCGCGGTTCGATGTCTATCTCGGCCGGACGCAGCGGATTTTGAACGACGACGGCTCCTTCACCTTCCAGCAGAAGGGGGTCGACGTCATGCTGGCGGCGCATATGGTCGAGATGGCCGCGCGGGGATACATCCAGCATCTAATCCTTCTGGCGCCCGATGGCGACTACGTCCCGGCCGTCCGGATCGTCAAGGACCTCGGAGTGATTGTCTACCTGGCCCACGGCCAGCGGCCGCAGGCCTCGGCCGAGCTGATCAAGTCGGTCGATGAGCGGATCGAGCTGGACGCCGATTTCCTGATCGACTGCATGCGCAACGTGTACTGATCCGTGTGCGGGCGGGCCACTTCGCCCGCCCGACTCACTTACGGAAGATCGATTCTTGTTGAGCGGTCGCCCCTTAACGCGCGGAGGCGCCCGTTGTGGGCACGTCCCTGGGAATATCGCCGAAGGTAGTCCCTTTTTGATGCCGACAAGGACTTGAAATCGGCCGGAAAAATGTGTATACTCCTGAACATTTTTGCGTATTCGGTATGACCAATCAACGTGGAGGAAACGATGGGTAACTATAGAATCCCGAAACCGGTTAACGAGCCGATCAAGACCTATGCTCCCGGAACGCCCGAACGGGCGGCGATCAAGAAGGCGCTGGCCGACCTGAAAGCCCGCAAGCTGGATATCCCGATGATCATCGGCGGCAAAGAAATAAAGACCGACAAGGTCATCAAAATCACCGCCCCGCACGACCACTCCCTGGAATTGGGACACTACTATCAGGGCGGCCCCGGCGAGGTCAAGGCCGCGATCGACACCGCGCTGGCGGCCAAGGAAAAATGGATCGCCCTCCCCTGGGAACAGCGCGCCGCCATCTTCCTGAAAGCGGCCGACCTGATCGCCGGGCCATACCGGTATCTGATGAACGCCGCCACCATGCTGGCCCACAGCAAGAACATC
>JAAZOE010000154.1 GCA_012797915.1 Candidatus Zixiibacteriota bacterium
CTCATGCGCGGCCGGAACGGCGCAGCCGTTCTGATCGGCCTCCATATTGACATAACCGCCGTAGTCGGCGGTGAAAATTTTCGGGTTGGCATATACCAGATCGCAATCGGTCAGGTTGTACGATTGCGTTCCCCCGCCGCGTCCGACACCGAGGACATCTCCCTGCTGATCCATCCAATCCATATGAACGAAATTTGTTCCCCGATGCTCGACCTGATGCCCCATCGAACAGTTATGCTGATAATCATAGGTCGTGGTGCTGATTTGCAGGCCGACCGCGTTGGTCGACACTTGTCCCAGGGCAGCCGATATCGAACCCCTGGGCGCCGAAAACAAGAGCTGCTCGGACCCGCCGAACGAATAGACCGGGGCGAAGCGGGCCGGGAAAGAAGCCCGCTCGACTAACCTCGGGACCGGTTTGTCGGCGGCGATGATGGGACTGGCGGTAAGAAAACTAATGGAGATGTGAATAATAACCCCGAAAAGGGCCGATACCTGCCTGCTGGTCATATTTCCCTCCTGTTCGAAGAACAGCACTCAAGGCGGCATATGGCGTGAGGTCGGGAAAGGTGGAGATGCCCTGCGTTCATTAGTAATATACATTCTCAGAATCGGTATGCAACCGTTTTTTTGGACGGCGAGGACCGGACGGCCCAAAGGCCTTGTCGCGGAGCCGCTTTTGGTGAAATTCCAGAAACATATTGCCCTTTTCTGCGGTTTACGTATATTAACAATCCGCGGGGGGGCAACCCGCGGCAAAGGTAGGTGTTTCAAAATGACCATTACGCTGTTACGGGCCAAAATACACCGCGCCACGGTGACCGACGCCAACCTCGATTACGAGGGATCGATCGCCATCGACAAAGAGCTGATCGACGCCGCCGGTCTGGCCCGGTATGAGCTTGTCCATGTCGTCAACATCAACACCGGCTCGCGGCTGGAAACCTATGTCATCGAGGCCCCGGCCGAAAGCGGGACGGTCTGCCTCAATGGCGCCGCCGCCCGTTTGGGGGCCAAAGGCGACAAAGTCATCATCCTGGCCTATGCCCAGTTTTCTCCCGAGGAAGCCCGCTGGTTCAAGCCCGCCATTATACATGTCGATAAGAATAACAAGGTAGTTTCCTGATGAACGATATCGTCGCCGTCATCCTGGCCGCCGGCAAAGGCAAAAGGATGAAATCGGACCTGCCCAAGGTCCTGCATCCACTTTTCGGCCGGCCGTTGATCGAACACCTGGTCGACACCCTTATCTCGTTGTCTGTCAAACGTATAGTGGTCGTCGTCGGACATCGGGCGGAGTTGGTTCAGCAGGCTCTGGCCAAATACCACGGCCGAGTGGAATTCGTTCTGCAAAAGGAACAACTTGGGACCGGCCACGCCGTTTTGGTCACGGAATCGACACTGGCCGGATTCGCCGGCGACCTTTTGGTTTTGAACGGAGATGTTCCGTTTTTGTCGGCCGAGACGATTAAACGGTTGATAACGCTTCACCGACGGGAACAAGCGGCCGCGACCGTCCTGTCGGCCATTCCCCCGGATCCGACCGGGTACGGCCGAATCGTCCGGATCGCCGGCGGCAATCTGGTCGACCGGATAATCGAACATAAGGACGCCGGGCCGGAAGAACTGAAAATCGGCGAAATCAACAGCGGTACATTTTGTTTCGATTCCCGGTTGCTCTTTTCCGCCCTGCATGACGTCAAAGACGATAACAGTCAGAAGGAGTACTATATAACCGACGTCATGGCCATCCTCCGCCGTCAAGGGCGGAAAGCGGCCGCCTGCCTGACTGAGGACCCGGATGAGGCCCTGGGGGTGAATTCGGCCGACCAGCTGGCCGATCTGGAACGCCGGTTTGCGGCCAAGGCGGGAATTTCCGCCACCGGAATCGGCCGCGGACGTATAAGGAGTTGAGGACAATCGCGTCCGGCAGGGACGCCGAAAAATTGTTGACAGCATCGTTTGAGTGAGGTTTCTTGAGAACGTCCCGGGTATGAGGTGATTATGAAACTGTACCGGCACATTCTGGCGACGATGGTTCTGGTCCTGATGCCGCTGGCGGCTCTGGCCCAGATGACCGATCAGGCCGAGGTCAAGCAGATCACCGCCAAGTACGATCTGGGTTTGACCAAGCGCCCCTCCACGCCGTTCTTCGATCTCTCCCGTTTTCATATGACCCAATCCTATACCCTGGGTTTCTTTTCCGGAAGCGGCGGCTCCGCCACGCGCGGCCTGTACCGCAACACCATCAGCTACCAGCTGGCCGATCCCTTGCGGTTGACCGTCAGCATGGGGATTTTGCATGACCCGACCGCCCTGTTGAGCAATCGGGGAACGTCCAGCGCGACCTCGTTGTATCCCTCGGGCTGGCTGGACTGGCGGCCGTCGGAAAATTTCCGGATGCTGGTCGGTTTTGAATCGGTCCCCGCTTCCTGGTATTACGGCAATTACGGTTACGGCGGTTATTATGGAATGGGGAGGTACGATCCTTGGAGCTGGTGATGCCTGCCGGCAGTCCCGCGTATCGTTGACTCTCCACTCACATCGCGCATGAGTAAAGACCCCAAAAGACTGAAGGCGGATTCCGCCTACCGGATCAAACGGGCCCGGAAAAAGAAACCGATGCGTCTGGTGGAACTGGCCATTGTCGTCCTGTTCCTGATCATCGTCGCCTATGCCGCGTCGTTTGTCGTGCAGGTCACCAAAGGGTATTCGCAGGAGCGTCCGGCGGTCGAGTATTTCATCAATCTGCAAATTCTCAACGGCTGCGGCCAGCCGGGAATCGCCGGACTGTTGACCGATCGGCTCGAACGACGGATCCTGAAGCCATTGACCGTCCGGGTCGTCGATGCCGCCAACTTTGACCATTTCGACGTCGACACGACCTTCCTCGTTTCCCGCACGGCCGATACCGCCGCGGTCAAACTGCTGGCCCGGCAACTGGGCCTGGATGACGATATCGCCTGTCGCGAACTGGAAGACAATTACATGAATATCGGCGCCACGCTGGTGGTCGGCAAAGACTACAAGCGTCTGCTGAACGGCCAACCGGCCGGATCGACGGCCGGCAACCCTCAACCAAGGAGCGACTAGAAGTCCGCTGATGACACCGCTTGCTCTCGCCCGCGCCGCAGGAAAGCTGGCCTTATCCAAAAAAGGATTCGACGTCAAGATTCTCAAATTGAGGAAAATCTCCTCGGTCTGTGATTACTTCGTCATCTGCTCCGGCTCGGTGGATATCCACGTGAAGGCGATCACCGATGCCGTCGAGGACGGACTGCGCGCGAAGGGGATTCGGCCTTCTCACCGCGAGGGGGGCGGCGGCGCGACTTGGATGCTGTTGGACTATTTCGACGTCGTGGTCCACGTCTTCACCGAGGACGCACGACGGTTTTACGCGCTGGAAAAGCTCTGGGGCGACGCCCCGATCGAGACGCTGGACTAGCGCATCGGGGGCGCGCCGGGCGGACCGCCCGACGCGACGGCTCTCTCCGACAAATAAATCGTTCTCAATACAACTGAGTGAGGAACCTGTATGGATATCGCAACCCTGAAAACCAAGACGATTGCGGAACTGCTCAAGATCGCCGAGGAGCTGGACATTCCCGGCGTCTCCGGTCTGCGCAAATCGGAACTGATCTTCAAGATTCTGGAGTCGCAATCCTCCCAGAACGGCCTGATCTTCGCCGAGGGGGTGCTGGAAATTCTCGACGAGGGGTACGGCTTCTTGCGTTCCCCCGATTACAACTACCAGCCCGGTCCCGACGACATCTATGTCTCCCCCTCGCAGATCAAGCGGTTCGACCTCCGCACCGGCGACACCATCTCCGGCCAGGTCCGTCCGCCGAAGGAATCGGAGCGGTATTTCGCCCTGCTCAAGATCGAGGCCATCAACACCGAGGCGCCCGAGGTGGCCAAGCACAAGACCCTGTTCGACAATCTCACCCCACTCTACCCGGAGGTGGCCTTCAACCTCGAAACCAATCCCGAGGAACTGACCACCCGGATCATCGACCTGATGTGTCCCATCGGCAAGGGGCAGCGCGCCCTGATCACCTCGCCGCCCAAGGCCGGCAAGACCATCATCCTGCAGAAGATCGCCAACGCCATCACCACCAACCATCCCGAAGTCAAGCTGATCGTGCTGCTCATCGATGAACGCCCCGAGGAAGTCACCGACATGAAGCGGTCGGTCAAGGGGGAAGTCGTTTCATCGACCTTCGACGAGCCGGCCGACCGGCACGTGCAGGTGGCCGACATGGTCCTGGAGAAAGCCAAGCGGCTGGTGGAGCATCAGCATCACGTCGTCATCCTGCTCGATTCGGTCACCCGTCTGGCCCGCGCCCACAACGCGGTCGTGCCGCATTCGGGCAAGATTCTTTCCGGCGGCGTGGATTCCAACGCCCTGCACAAACCGAAACGGTTCTTCGGCGCCGCCCGCAACATCGAGGAGGGCGGATCACTGACGATTATCGCCACGGCGTTGATCGAGACCGGCAGCCGGATGGACGAGGTCATCTTCGAGGAGTTCAAGGGCACCGGCAACATGGAAATGGTGCTGGATCGCCGCATCTCCGACCGCCGCATCTTCCCGGCCATGGACATCAACCGCTCCTCGACCCGCAAGGAAGAGCTGCTGCAGCCCGCCGAGGTGCTGAACAAGGTCTGGATTCTGCGCAAGTTCCTGGCCGAGATGAACCCAATCGAGGCGATGGAGTTTTTGCTCGACCGGATGAAAAAGACCAAGAGCAACAAGAAATTCCTCGAGTCGATGAAGAGTTAAGTCGCAGGGGCGACTTCCGTTTTCCATCACAGATGTTTTCCTGGTTGCGCACCCCTTGCGGGGTGCGCCGGGTGAGCGTAATTATATCGAAAAGTGATGGTAGGGGCGAGTGGGTACTCGCCCTTTCTGGAGATCAGCAGCCCGCCGTAACGGGCACCACTGACTATTGTGCCTAAATATCGTCGAATCGCAGGTTCTTTTCTTTGTCCCGCAATTCCCGCTTCGCCCTTTTTAGTGTGTCGCTTGTGTCGGGAAGTTCCGGCATTTTTCCGGCGAATATATCTTCGATGGTAACAATCTGCAAGACAGGGTACGATTTCCGTCCCCCCGGCATTTTCCATTTCCCCAATTCAGCCGCTTCAGTAATCATTCCTTTGGTAGGCGGCTTGAGGGCCACAAGAATACCCATCGGTGCCTTTTCTCTCTTCAATACTTGTGCCAACGCCCGCACGTCTTTGGGGTGGTATCCGCCTCCCTTTACCTCGATAATGATGCGATGAAATTCCTTTTCAAGATCCTTAAAATATAGAAAACCGTCCATGCCGGTATCACCGCCCCCGGAACTCTTGTATGGTTGTCCCCCTAATAGCGATACCGCCCACGCTTCGAATTGAAAGGCCGACCGTTGGAATAATGCTTCTGCGTCCTCCGACGATGCGGGTTCACCCAACACATCGAATTTCGCATCGGGGAAATGGTCTTTAATGCGTTTCTTTATTAAAGCAATTGCCAGAAAAGTAATATCGATTCCGATCCAGTTTCTATCCACTCTTTCTGCGGCCACAATAGCAGTCCCACACCCGCAGAAAGGATCAAGCACTACGTCGCCCTTATCTGATGAAGTCTCAATGATACGTTCGAGCAAGGCCACCGGCTTTTGGGTTGGATAACCAAGACGCTCCTTTGCTTGCGAATTCACCGGCGGAATGTCATCCCATAATGATTGAAGCCCGACACCTTTCATATCCTCCAAGTAACGTTTAATACGAATGCCCCCCGACTTTGTGAAGTACAGCCTTCCATTTGCGTCCAATTTTTTCATGGTATCAACCGGGACGCGCCAAAGACTTTTCACTCCCTTATAAGTGTATTCATACCCCCCCCCGAGAGTCCTTTCGCGGTCAAATCATAATCATTCCAGACGCGGCCATCCGCATCCCGATGTTTAAATCTTTTCAGGTACTCCGCGTCATGTGGTTTATATTGCTGGTTCCATTTCCATTTCGACGTTTTCGTATAAAAGAAAATTGTATCTGTGTTGGCCCCGTATCTGTTTGGGTCGCTATGGGCACTGGTTCTCTGCCACGTGATTTCATTCCGAAAGTTCGTTATCCCGAAGACTTGATCAAGCAGTACTTTCAAATAATGACTTGCCGTCGGGTCGCAGTGCAAATAAAGGGAACCGGTGGGTTTTAGGACGCGGTGAAGCTCCACCAGCCGAATCGCCATCATCGTCAAATAAGCCATTAGATTGGTCGTGCCCATGAAATCCTTGAACGCCTTCATCATTTCTTTTAGTTCCAGCGAAAACGTCCCTTCCATTATCTCATCAAAGGCTACCTGCGTCTCCTGCGTCCAGTACCAGGTATCTTCAAACGCCTGAATCTGGGCCGTCGCCGCCCTGCCGGTCTTATCCTGGAATATCACATTATAAGCCCGCTGTGAATTAAATGGCGGGTCCAGATAGATCAAATCTACCGATTCATCCTTGATGTACTTGCGAAGGATGTACAAATTATCGCCAAAATACAGGGTATTCATATTTCCCACTCCTCAATCTGCCTCTATGCACTGGCGGTTGATGATCGCCGCCAACGGTCCGCATAGTCTCAATGTTAGTTGAACCAAATCGAAAACGCAACAACTGATTACGCCCGGTGCCCCACCCAGAATTCCCGCCTCCGGCGGGAACTGTCGGGTGGGCTTTCAAGATTACCGGGTACCCCGCCGAACCGGTGGGTTCAAGTGACGATATCTGTGATTTGTTACGGCCGCATACACTTGCATAAAACAAGCAATCATCACATATCCAGAAAACTGACATTCTCTGCCGGATGCGACGCTAAATCAACACCGAGTTGGTGGTAAAGTACAGTCCAGCGCCATTTATAGGAGCCCTATTTTTCGTGTGATATGGAAGGAGGCTTATCGCCATGTCGGCAAGCAAGAAACGAATCGAGGCCAACCGGGCCAATGCCAAGAAATCCACCGGCCCCAAGACCCCGGAAGGCAAACGGATATCCAGCCGCAACGCCACCACCCACGGCCTCTACTCCAAGGACCTCATCGTCGATTCCCCGCACCTCAAGGAAAACCAGGCGGAGTATGACCTTATCCTCACCGCTCTGAAAATGGAACTCAAGCCCGAGGGCGTTCTGCAGGGGTTCCTCGTCCGCAAAATCGCCAATTGCCTCTGGCGTTCCGGCCGCGTCGTCCGCGCCGAGTCCGCCCAAATCAAACGCCAACTGCACTTCCTCAGCGATTCCCTTCCCCGCAGCATCGCCATCGGCGTCGAATCCATCCCCCAGGGCGAGGCCGCCAAAGATATTTCGCGGTACGAATTGCGCCTCGAACGCCAGTTGGCCCGCACTCTCAACCTGCTCATGCGCCTGAAAAAATCCCGATCTTCATCACTTTCTGACCCTCTTATGGAATATGTGACGCGCAAACTACCCGACCTGCCGCAAGACAACCAGTCCGCCAGCGGCGTACCCACACACCCCGTTCCGGCAGGTCTTTCGGACCCGGCCGGGCCGGGGCCGTGTGACCTGCCGGACTGCGATGAAGACTCCATTATCGTGGGGCCCCCGGAAAATGAGCAAACGAACCCAATTACTCCCGCCCCGGTCGAGGCCAATTCAATGCCCGACAAATAATTGACCCAATGCGACCGCATCGGCCACAACGGCTTCGTCTTGGGTTCGCTTGGCTCCGTTCCCGCGTGAGAAACGGCTTGGCGAGGAGGGGAAAAATGACATAGATTACGGCATGGCCGAACAGGGAATGTGGCCCAAATTACGACAGGATCTGGTCGTCTCGGAACAGCCGCAAAGCGACGGGACGACTGTCTATATCCTCAAAGACCCGATCACTTTCCGGTACTTCCGCGTGCGGGAAGTGGAGTATTTCCTCGTCCGGCAGTTCGACGGCGCCACCGATTATGACACCATCGCCTCGCGGGTGAAAGAGAAATTCGCCGTCGATATCGCATCCGATGATATCCGGCAGTTCGCCCAGCATTTAGACAGTTTTTATTTCTTCGAGGGGGGCAAGGCCGAATACGAAGTGTCATCGGGACGGTATATCGGGCGGCGGAAGAAATCAATCTTTTCGAGGATTCTGTTTATCAAGCTCAGCGCATTCAACCCGGATCGGATGCTGAAAAGGCTGCTCCCCCCCGTGCGGTTCTTATTCTCCCCCTGGATGGTGGCGGCCATGATCGCGGTGGTGATCGGCGGGTTCGCGCTGTACAGCGCCAATGTCGAATCGTTCCGGTTCAATCTGAGCGAGATATTTTCGCTGGGATCGATCATCCTGATCATGATTTCGCTGGGGGCGCTGATTCTGATTCATGAGATGGCCCATGCGCTGACCTGCACCTACCATGGCGGGCAGGTGCGGGAGATGGGGTTCCTGTTGTTGTATTTCCAGCCCTGTTTCTATTCCAACCTGTCCGATTCATGGATGTTCGAAAGGAAATCGGCGCGGCTGGCGGTGCTATGGGCCGGGTTGTTTTTGCAGATGGTGCTGTTTGCGCTGGCGGTGGCGGGATGGCGGGTGACGGTGGTCGGGATGACGATCAACACGCTGTTCTGGCTGATCGCCAACGTTTGTCTGGTGACGCTGTTGTTCAATCTCAATCCGTTGATCAAGCTCGATGGGTACTACCTGCTGTCGGAGATCGTGAATATCCCGAATCTTCGCAGCCGGGCATTCGCCTATCTGGGCGGACGGATCCGGCGGATGACCGGGCTGGAGATCGAGGCATCGGATGTCACCGGGCGCGAGCGAAGGATTTATTGGATCTATACCCTGCTGGCCGGATTGTATAGCCTGTTTCTGATCGGATATTTCGCGGTTCTGGTGTATCGAGTGCTGGTCGAACGATATGAGGGATTTGGATTTGTCTTGTTTTTGGCCCTGGCGGCGCTTATCTTGGTCAAACCGATCGGTCGCACGACGCGATTTCTGTTTAGCCGTGAGGTGGTAAGCGCGATGGTAGGGAAACCTCGCAATTGGATCGCCCTGATTCTGATTCTGGCGGCCATCATCATCGTCTTCTTCCTGATACCGTTTCCGCGGAATGTCGGCGGCGATGTGATCGTCCGTCCGCTGGCCGAATACAGCATGGCCCTGCCGTCCGGCGAGGCGAGGCTGGAGCTGAACCTGCGCGAAGGGGGCCGGGTCCATCGGTTCAACAGCGAACATATCCAGCTATCGACCGGCGACTTGGCGGTGCTGCAGGTGACACCCTTGGTGCGCGAGGGGGACACGGTGCAGAAGGGAGACACGCTGGCGGCGATCGTCTCCAATCAGGTGTCATCGAATCTGGGCGCGGCCCGGGCGGAGCTGGATCGGCTGTACGGCGAGGTGGCCCTGGCGCAGTCGCCGCCGAAACCGGAGGAGGTGGCCACGGCCCAGGCCTCGGTCAACGCCGCGCAGTCGAGCGTCGACCAGTTGAAGAAGGATATCGAGCGGAACCAGTCGCTATTCGACAAGAAGTTGATCGCCAAGCAGGTGCTGGAGCAAAGCCAGTCGGACTATGATATCGCGGTGTCGCGGCTGAAGGAGGCCAAGGCGCGGCTGCAGCTTCTCAAGGCTCCGCCCAAGAAGGAAGAGCTGGCCATCCTGCAATCGAAAATCGCCACGCAGGAGGCCAATATCGAGTACTTGACCACCCAACAGGCGGCGCAGGTGGTCACCTCGCCGATCGACGGCGAAGTGGTGCTGCTCTATCGCAACAACCTGCTGATCAAGGTGGCCTCGCTGGCGCTGGTGGAGGTGGCGGTGCCGGTGTCGGACGCCTACCTGGAATATGTGACCGATGAAGCCTCGGTGCGGATGAAGGTGCGGACCTATCCGGACGAGATGTTCAAAGGGGTGGTCA
>JAAZOE010000155.1 GCA_012797915.1 Candidatus Zixiibacteriota bacterium
AGCAGATTTTTCCGGCCGGCGACGAGGGGGTGGCGCTGAAACTGACCACGGCCAAGTATTACATCCCCTCGGGCCGGTGCATTCAGAAGCAGGAGCACGACAAGAAGTCCTCGGCTATGGCTTTCGATGAGGAGAGCGAGGATACCGCGCCGGTCGACAGCGCCGGCGCCGATACGCTCAAGATCATCAAGCGGGATATCTACCAGACCAACGGCGGCCGGGTGGTTTATGGCGGCGGCGGTATCGTCCCCGACGTTTATCTGGATCAGGAAAAATGGAATCCGATCGAGATCAATCTCGAACGGAAGGCGCTGTTCTTCGATTTCGCGGTTCGGTACACGACCGAGCATCCCGACGTTCCCCGCGACCTGGTGGTCACCGATCAGATGGTGAGTGAATTCAAGGCGTTCCTGAAGGAAAAGAATTTCGACTACAAGTCGACCCTGGAAGCCTCGCTGGACAAGATGAAGGACGTGATCAAGGACGAGAACAAGGAAGCCGAGTTCGCCTCGTTGCTGGAGTCGATGGAAGCCATGGTGGCCAAAGAGAAAGAGGCCGATTTCGACCGTTCCATCGATTATATCAAGCGGGCAATCAAGCGGGACATCATTTCCAAGGTGTACGGCCAGACCGGGCTGTACGAGGAAGTCCTGTTGAAGTCCGATCCGGACGTCCAGAAGGCGCTGCAGCTTCTGCAGGACCCGAAAGAATACGCGAAACTGATGGTCGGGGACAAATCGAAGAAGGCGGAATTGTAAAAGCGCGGTTTCACTTCGTGCATGAGGGAAGCTTGAACCCCGCTCGGGCAACCGCGCGGGGTTTATTATTTAGGAATCGGAGGGAAGCGATTCGGGCGGAAGCGGCCGGGTGACGCTGTCGGGTTCGTCGGGGAACATCTTCCCCACCCGCGGTTCCAGTTTCTTGATCAGCCAGACCTTGTTTTCCTTGCGCAGTGTGACGGTCACCGGCCGGCGGTAGCCGTCGGCCCCGGCAATATTGCAGTCCACCCGGGCGGCGTCGCCGCGGAACACGATCTCCTTGTCGGTGAAGCCGACGAACTCCCGCAGGCTGTCGGTATAGACGAAGGCCAGCATCCCCTCGGCCGTCGTCCCGACCCCTTTGGCCTCGGAAGAAAGAATGGAATCGAGGATGATGCCGTTGTGAGCCTTGAGGACGTTCTCCAGCGCCACCACGGAATTCTTGATGTACGGGATTTCCTCGGAGGCAACCTGCCGTTTCTTCTCGCACCCGGCCGCGCCGGCCAGGAAGGCCAATGCCAATATGGTCGCAAGTACCCGCTTCATGTCGTTTCTAGTACTTAATGATGACGCAATCCAGCCAGTCCGCGGGGGACTCCTTGGAGACGAAGTATCCGCCGAGGATCGTTTGATAGATATAATCCGCCAGGTACGGCGCCTGGTAGGGCTGCATGACGGCGACATCGCCCCGGGCCGCCTCGACAATCGCCTTCAGGTCGGCGGCCACCCCGTCGATCAATTTCTCCTTGGTCGCCTTGTCGATGATTTTCCGCAGTTGCGACGCTTTGATCTGCCGGATCGGTACGAGCGGATTTTCGATCGCCTTGCGCATATCGTAAATCGGGGCGACATCATACGGCAATTTCGGGTTGGGGCTGAACGTCGACAGGTGGAAAATCCCCTTGTCCTGGAACTCCGCCAGGCAGAGGCGGGGCATGAAGAAATCGCCGCCCTGCACAATCCAGCGGGCCCGGTTCTGGCTTTTCTGGTCCTGGTCGGGATTCTGGAAATGGGAGATATCGAAGGCGGAGGCGTCGGCGACCAGGTCTTTTTCCAGCAGGGTCAGCAGAATCTTCATCTGCAAGCCGGGAAGTTCCCGGCAGAAATCGTCGAGTCCCGCCTTCTTCATCAGTTTATCCAGCGCGGCCTTTCCTTCCTGGTCGTACCAGGCCGCGAACGTTTCGGTCCCCTGCGTTGTTCGCGCCCGAATCGTGTACAGCTCCGGTTCGGTCAGGGCCAGAATGCCCGGCGCCAGCGTATCGGCGGGGAGGGGAAAGAAATCATCCCGGCGCAACTGCTGGTAGACATACTGGGTATAGCCGTCCTCGACCAGCAACAGGTCCTCGATCTTTTTCAGCGTGCTGCCGCGCGAGAGCAGGAACAGCATCAGGCGGGGAAATTCGAAATCCAGCAACGGGTGGTCGATCTTGCAGTATCCCGGCCCGATCGAATGCTTGCGGTTGGACAGCGTGAGGGCTTCGTCTTTCGCTATGGCGACACTGCTGAACGTTTTGGACGAGGAATCGGCC
>JAAZOE010000156.1 GCA_012797915.1 Candidatus Zixiibacteriota bacterium
GGCCGAAGCCGACGCCTGAACCTTGCCGCCCGGGAGAAAAACGATGACCTTGCTCAGCCCGGATTTTGCCGAAGAACTGAAACATTTTAGCGATGACAGTGCCCTCGCCTGTTTCAACTGCGGCACCTGCGTAGCGATCTGTCCGCTGATCGATACGCACTTTCCGCGCAATATGATCCGCTATGTACAGATCGGCGCCAGAGAACGTATCCTGGAAAATGCACCGGAGCTCTGGAAGTGCCTGCACTGCGGCCTTTGCACCCAGACATGCCCACGGGAGGCCAATCCGGGGGAGATCATCCTGGGGTTGAAACGCCTGGTCGTCGATCACTGGAGGAAAAGCTGAAATGTATCATCCCAGAGACATCATTGAGACCATTGCCGGCAATCTGCGCGCCACACGGAATCCCTTCGGCATTCCCCATTTCATAGTGAATCGCTGGTGGAACAAGTCCGAATTGCCGAGCCAGGGCGAAGCCATGCTCTTTACGGGGCTGATGTACCAGTTTATTCCGTATATTGAGAAATCGACCGGCTACCTGACCCGCTATGAGGACACGCCGTTGGGCCGGTACCTCCGCTATGCCCGGTATGTTCCAAGCTATCTCTCCGGGCTTGGGCTGGCTATGATCACTCCCGGGGGGGAAAAGCAGAAATACAACCGGATTCTCCAAGACATCGTCCAGATCCTCAAGTCCTCGGCGGTCGATTTCTACTACCGACCTGAATTGGACCACTACAGTGGGATTCTGCTCTATGACCTAGGCGATCAGGAGACCTTCGTCGCCCATGCCTGCTGGTTGGCGGGTCGTTTGAAGAAAGCCGGCGTCAGGAAGCTCATCACCGTCGATCCCCACACCACCTATGCCTTGAAAGAGCTATTTCCCAAGTACACCGGCGTCAGCTTCGAGGTCCACTCCTATTTCGAGCTGATCCGGCTCACCAACGGCAACGGCCGGCGCACTGTGGCCCTTCACGATCCGTGCTTCTATGGCCGTTATCTGGGCCTTTCCGACGTGCCGGCAAAAGCCCTGGCAAGCCTGGGCATCGATTGTGCCGAAGTTGAGCGCTCCGGCGCCTACACCCATTGCTGCGGTGGACCGGCCGAATCGATATCGCCAAAGCTGGCCGGGGACGTGTGTCGCCGGCGTCTGGCCCAACTGGCGGCCACAGGGGCTCCCATCGTGGCCATGTGCCCAATCTGCCTGGGAAACCTGCGCAAGCTGGGCGCCGATGTCCAGGATCTGTCCAGCATTATGGCGGAAACACTAGGATAAGTGACCGAAGTGAAGAGCGCAATGACTCGTATTATTTTCATACCCTCAAAGCTTAAGGAGTGCACAACATGGAAACCAAAGCCGAAAAGATCCTCTACATCACTACCATCGGCGCCGAAAATCCGGAAAAGGCGGCTTTCCCCTTCGTCCTGGCCAACGCGGCCCTGGCCATGGACATCGAAGCGACCATCGTGATGCAGGGTAGTGCAGTGGAGTTCGCCAAGACCGGCTTCGTCGATACGATACCGGCTGCCGGCGGACTGCCGCCGATGAAAAAGCTGCTGGCGGATTTTCTCGAACTGGGCGGCAAGACACTGGTCTGTGGGCCTTGCATCAAGGAGTATGGGGTGAAGGAGAGCGAACTGGTTGCCGGCGCCGAGGTCACCGCCGCGGCCCAGATCAACATTGCCGCTCTGGCGGCCGATGCCGTTCTGGTCTATTAGGCTGCCGATATGCACTCAGGATTCTTCAATGATGCGTGGTTCATCCCCACCCGCAATTTACAATTCATCAAGATGTGTCCAAAGAAATGGGAGGCCCAAGATGACTGGCACCCTAAAACATGATCCGCCCCTGAGGGTCACCGATCTGGTGGAGAGAAAACGGCAAGGTTCGACGGTCACCTGTCAAACCGCGTTTGAAATCCTTCCGGTCGACTTTCAGCACCGGACCAATCCGTATCGCGCCCATATCTTTCTTTGTCGTTACTCCGGCGCCATAGACGGACAGGCTTATACCTTCCGCAAATGCTACGCCCGCGGGTGCCCTAACAACCTTTGCCCCCACGTGTTTCAGGCCGTGCAAATCGCCAACCGCTATTTGAAAAGGGACTACCACAAGCTCAAGTCAGGGGGGATCAACGTTGAAGAACGTCTCTTCGAGCTGGCTGACATGCTCCTGCAGTTCGACCAGGCGCCAGCACCCGGTACCGACGTCTGGACCATGCCCGATCTGGTGGCCGCGGCCAGGGCTGGCCGGAGTGTTGCCGTCGATGCCGCGCTCTCTTTCATGTCGGCCGTCGAACACTTTGACCGGCAGGAGCGGGCACAGACCTTTCTGACCGGCAGATTTGCGGCCAGAGTCGATGGGGTGGAATGTTACTGCGAACGCTGTTTTGCCTGTTATCCCACCGACGGGGACGCCGGAGAGCGGAATCGGGCCATCGCCATCGCCGATGCACGGCTCGATGATCTGTATGCAGAATTCGAGGAGGTCAGTATCGCCTGCCCCCGGCAGTATTTTCGAAGTATCTGACGTCAACTTCAATCGATTATTTATATCGAAATGCTTGATGGCACAGGAGGTTATCCTTCCGGGAGCGATTTGTGGCCGCGATGGGCTTTCGTCGATGCACTGCTCCC
>JAAZOE010000157.1 GCA_012797915.1 Candidatus Zixiibacteriota bacterium
GTTAATCCCGACGTCGCCGTTGGCGTCACCGCAGAGATAGGTCTGCTCGACATAGGTCATTTCGCGATTGGAATAGGGGCTCCATTGTTGCTGGGCATCGCGCGCCCGAACTTTGTAGGAATACAGGCCGACCGGTTTGTCGGTGAAAGTATACAGCGTGTCGAGAACGGGGAAGAACACACTCTGGACAGCAAAGACACCCACCGGCCGGATATCATCGAGGTAGATTCCTTCTTCCGTCTGCGATTGGTCGGTATCATAGGAAAAGCGAAAGTACACTTCCAGCCCGACGTACGCCGCCAGGGAAAACTTCCCGTCGATCCACCCGCCGATCGAGGTTCCAGTGATGCCGTTGCCGCGGTTGTTGCCGTAGGGATCATAGGTGGTCGTTATATTTCCCGGGATGGGGGTGAAGGTGCCGCCATCGGTCGACACTTCGACGTAGGCGTAATCCCAGTTGGTTTCCAGCTTGTAAAAGGTCCGAAATCGGAGTGTATCGTCCGGCTGTACCAGATATGATTCAGTCGATTGGAAGTAGAGGCGGGCGTTGTTGACCGACGACCCCGAATAGAATGAGTAAGGGGGGCTGGAGGACCGGTTCGTGGTCAGGAAGAATCCGTGATTGTCCCAGTTGGCGAAGGAATTGGCCGAATCGGTGACGATCCGGAAATCCTGCAGTTCGGTCAGTTCGTATAATGATGCCGGATTCAATGTATCGGTATGCGTCCAGTGAATCACGTACTCCGCTGAGGAAACGGTGTCGGCAACCGTCAGCACCGGCGTGGCCGGCGGTCGGAGGCTGTAAATCGAATCGGCGGCCCGGGCCAGGAACAGGCAGGGACCGAGATTCTCCGCGATCAACGGCTCGATCCGGTCGGGCGGGGGCCAGAAACCGTCGCCGTCGCCGCCGGCCTCGATCGTGATGCCGAACGTTTTCGCTTTCAGCGTCTGCTCGCCATAGTACCAATCATCCGAGCCGCCGTTGACGACATACAGCGTCCAGATCGGCCCGGGGGTGTATCCGTTCATGGGCGCAATGCTGTCGCCGAGCGCGGCGAAAAGATCGTTTTCGGGGGTGGAGATTTCGGCGTATCCCCAGGGCCAGAGAATCAGATTGGAGTAGGAATGGAAATAGAGCGAGGCGGCGAAATTGCGGGCGATGGAAAAGTCGCGCAACGCCTGGGTTTCCAGTTCGGAGAACGGCCCAGCCCCCCGATAGGTCTCGCTGCTGGGGGTCGGCGAGGAGCCTTCATCATCATATCCCCACTGGTATCCGAAATTGCGATTCAAGTCGATGCCGTAGCTGCCGTCGCCGTTGTTGTGACGATTCTTGCGCCACATGCCGCCGCCGGAAGGGGAAGTGACCTGATTGTAATAATACCCGTCCGGATTGACCATCACGATAAACCACAGCTCGCGGTTGTCGACCAGATCGGTGATGGCCTGGTCGGCGCCGTAATTGGCGGTCAGGTGATCCATGAAATTCAGCAGAATCTCCGGCGTGATGACCTCGCGGGCATGAATACAGGCCGTGTATAAAACCTCCGGTTCGTCTTCATCGAGGCCGGGGTTGTCGGAAATCTTGACCGCCCAGATATCGCGCCCCTCGCCGGTTTGTCCGATGCTGAGTTTGGCCGAGACGATGGCCGGATTGGCGGCGATCAGGCTGTCGACGTGGGCATAGATTTCTTCCAGCGTCTTGTAGTCCCCCATCCCCTTGGCCGTCATCCGCGAACGATAGAAGGCGCCGACGTCGGCATGGATGATCTCGGTCTTGTACCCCATTCCGATGATTCGATCCAGTTCGTCCTGATGGGTGATGATCTCGATGGAGCCGTCTTTTCGGCCGATCTGGTCCAGCCCCATTCGCTGCAGGGCTGCCAACTGATCCTTCGTATCATAGAAGACGCGCGCCTGGATGCTGATCGGTTCGGCCGCAGCCAAAATCCCGACGGCCAGAAGCAATCCCACGACGGTACAGAAGGTTAGGCGAAATCTGGTCATGCGCATGTCCTTCACGGCGAGTAAAAGTCTATCCTTAATATAGGTATCGTCAAAATCCATACAAGCCTAATTTTAAACGGTATCGGCAAGGTCTGTTTCTCACGCCTCACCGCGGCCGCCTCGGCGCATATGGATATCCACCCGGATAAAAAGACGGGGAGAGGCCGCTGAGGCCCCTCCCCGAAAATCATCTCCTGTGCGTGTTTCCGTCCCCTTACGGGCAAACCGGCGCGGCGCCGGAACGGAATACGAAGTTGATGATATAAATGGCGTCGGCCACATTGACTTGGCCGTCGCCGTTGGCGTCACCGGCGGCCATCGGCGCCGGGGCCGGCCCGGCCCGGAAGACGTAACCGATGATGTAGACGGCGTCGGCCACGGTTACCGTTTGATCCCCGCTGGCGTCGCCGCAGACATAACTCTGAATAGTCATCGTCGCGGGAATCGTCCTGATGGTGTTAACGGGGTCATTCCCCGTCACCGTCACCTGGCCGTGATAGACTCCGTCGGTCAGTTCGCCCGGATCGAAACCGACGATGATCGTATCCGCGCTGTACGGCTCCACCGTTCCCGTTCCCGGAGTGACCGTCATCCAGCGCGGCGCCGCGAGGACGATGGCCATATCATTGTGGA
>JAAZOE010000158.1 GCA_012797915.1 Candidatus Zixiibacteriota bacterium
AGAGGGGATGCTGACCTTGCGGATGGCGGCGGTGGAGAAACTGATGGCCGGGACGATCGGCTTCAAGGAAGTCATCGCGGTCACCTGCTAGCCCCTGTGGGGGGCTAATATCCCCAATCGCCGATAGGGATTATCCGCTATAAACGGCTAACTGCTTGCCGCCAATATCCTCTTTCAATTCAGCAAGATAACGGGCCCGGGCGGCCACGCGGGGCTCAAGATAGGGCTCTCTTTTTCCGATATTATCATAGACACGCGTTGGTGCAAACAATCCGCCCGTTTTGGCGCATTTGTGAGGGTACAGCATGGTTACGTTACGTGACCTTTTGGAGGAAATGGTGAAGCGGGGCGCGTCCGATCTGCATTTGACGGTGGGGACGCCGCCGCAGTTGCGGATCGACGGGAACCTGGTCCGGACGACGCATGACGTGTTGACGGCCGAGGCGACCATGAAGCTCGGCTACAGCATCATGAACGAAAAGCAGCGCAAAAAATTCGAAGAGAAGAACGAGCTGGACCTGTCGTTCGGCATCGAGCATCTCAGCCGGTTTCGGTGCAACATCTTTCTGCAGCGCGGCAACGTGGCCGTGGCCATCCGGCAGATTCCGTTCAAAATCCGCACCTTCGAGGAACTGGGTTTGCCGAAGGTGATCGCCGACATGGCCAATCTTTCCCGCGGGCTGGTGCTGGTGACCGGGCCGACCGGATCGGGCAAGTCGACCACCCTGGCGGCCATCATCGACAAGATCAACCGCGAACGGCAGGCCCATATCCTGACGGTGGAGGACCCGATCGAGTATCTGCACCGGCACAACGGCTGTCTGATCAATCAGCGCGAAGTGTATTCGGACACGCCCTCGTTCGCCTCGGCGTTGAAGTATGCGCTGCGCGAGGACCCCGACGTGGTTCTGATCGGCGAGATGCGCGACCTGGAGACGATCGAGGCGGCC
This sequence comes from Candidatus Zixiibacteriota bacterium, assembly GCA_012797915.1. Classification (GTDB taxonomy): domain Bacteria; phylum Zixibacteria; class MSB-5A5; order GN15; family JAAZOE01; genus JAAZOE01. The sequence continues at coordinate 951 of JAAZOE010000158.1, forward strand.
CTGAACATTTCGGAGACGGGCCATCTGGCCCTGGCCACCCTGCACACCAACTCCGCCCCGGAGACGATCAACCGCATCATCGACGTGTTCCCGACCAACCAACAGGAGCAGATTCGGGTGACTCTGTCGTTCACCCTGCAGGCCGTGGTGGCCCAGCAGTTGATTCCGAAGATCGGCGGCGGGCGGTCGATGGCGCTGGAGATCATGACCTGCACGCCGGCCATCCGGGCCATCGTCCGCGACGACAAGATTCACCAGATATACAGCATGATCCAGTCGGGTCAGAAGTACGGCATGCGCACGATGAACATGTCGTTGTCGGAGTTGTACCGGACGGGCAAGGTCACGCTCAACGATGCTTTGGCCCACAGCCCCAACCCGCAGGAATTGACGGAAATGCTGTCCAAGCAGGCCTCGCCTGTTTATGCCTAAGGAGTAACGATCATGCCGGTATTCGATTATAAAGGGAAGACGATGGCGGGGGCCCAGGTCCAGGGATCGCTGAAGGCCAAGAGCCGGCAGGACCTGGAACGGATCCTGCGCCAGAACCGCATTCTGGTGTCCAGCATCCGCAAGCAGCCGACCCAGATCAGCATCAAGATCGGGTCCGGGGTCAAGCGGCAGGACATCTCCCGGTTCACGCGGCAGTTCGCCACCATGATCGGTTCCGGTCTGCCGATGATCCAGTGTCTGGAAATTCTGGGGTCGCAGGTGGAATCGGCCGAGATGCGCAAGGTGATTCTGCAGATCAAGGAAAGCGTCCAGGGGGGATCGACTCTGGCCGACGCCCTGGGCCGGCATCCCAAGATTTTCGATCAGCTGTACACGAACATGGTGGAAGCCGGCGAGATGGGCGGCGCGCTGGACGTCATCCTGATCCGTCTGGCCGGGTACCGCGAGAAGGCCGACGCCCTGATCCGCAAGGTCAAGGGGGCGATGATGTACCCGGCGGTGATCAGCGTCGTGGCCACCGCCGTGACCATCGCCATGCTGACCTTCATCGTGCCGGTGTTCGCCAAGATGTTCGCCGGGCTGGGGTCCGAACTACCGACCCCGACCCT
>JAAZOE010000159.1 GCA_012797915.1 Candidatus Zixiibacteriota bacterium
ACACCACCGTGGTTGTCCTGAAAATGAACGGGTGAGAGGATGAACGACGACGATCTCCACTACCTGATCAGCGGCCCGGACGCCTCCCGCGAGGACCGGTACAAGGGATACCGGTACTGCCCCCGGTGCCGGACGGACCTGCGATTGGCCGCGCTGGACGAACGGGAGCGGCCGCAGTGCCCCTCGTGCGGATTCATCTACTATCAAAACCCGGCCCCGGCGGCCGGGGCGGTGCTCGTCCAGGATGATCGCATCCTGCTGGTCCGTCGTTCCGTGCCTCCCCGCCAGGACGATTGGTGCCTCCCGGCCGGGTTTATCGAATGGAATGAACACCCGCAGCAAACGGCCGTGCGCGAACTGAAAGAGGAAACCGGCCTGGAGATTTCGATCCGCGGCATCTTCGACATCTTTTTCGGCATGGATGATCCCCGCACCCATGCCGTGCTGATTCTCTATCTGGCCGACGTTATCGGCGGCGAGGCCGCGCCCGGCGACGATGCCGCCGAAGTCCGCTGGTTCGACTTCGATCACCTGCCGCCCAACATCGCCTTCCAGGCCCATCGCGACGCCCTGGCGCTCTACCGCCGGCGATACCTGACGCGGTGAGGTCCGATGCTGCTGCGCACCAAAATATTCCGCCACCTGCTGCTTTTCGCCCTAGTCCCGTCGCTTCTGATCGCCGCCGTCTTTTTCTACCTGCAGAGCCGGATCGTCGCCCCGGCCGACCGCTACATCGCCTCCTTCTCCCCCGACCGCACCATCAACGCCCTCCGGCTGGGAGAATCCCGGCTTCAGGAAACCGCCCGCTCGATATTGACTGACATCGATCCCCGCGATTCGGCGATAGCTTCCGTTCTACTCGACTGGATGGCCGTCATCGATTCCGACGTCGTCACCATCATCAAGATGCCGTCAGCCATTGCCGTGCCGTCCGATTCCCTGCTCGGCCCGGGTCTCGATGGTTCTGCCGATATCCGCCGGGTGGTCGGCCGGAATCTTTTCATCGGGGCGTGCGTCGAACAAGAAGGAGGCCTCCTGGCCGGGGGATTTGCCCTCGACCATCAGTATCTCGATGGTTTCGAATCAGCCACGGCCAGCCTCAGCCAAAGGCGTTTCTATACCAATCTCCGCCCGGCCTTCACGATATTCTCGGCCGCCGCCGGCGCGGCCGTCCTGGCGATCGTGATCGGACTGGCCTGGTTTCTCTCCCGCCGTCTCTCCGCCTCGGTCACGACCTCACTCGAACGCTTGGCAGCCATGACCGCGGCGGTGGCCAGGGGAGAGCGCCCCGTCGAAACCGTCCCGGCCGCCACTGAGGAAATCCGCCGGCTCCGGGACACCTTCCAACAAATGCTGGCCGATCTCGATGAAAACCGCGCGCGCCTGGTGGCCGCCGAACGGGTTGCCGCCTGGCAGGAATTCGCCCGCCGCCTGGCCCACGAACTGAAAAACCCCCTGACCCCGCTGGCGCTTTCGGTCTATCGTCTGCGGAACAGGCTGGGCGAAGGCCCGAACTATGACCGCTGCGCCAATCCTCTCGATGCCCTCGATGCCGAGGTGGCCCACCTGAAACGTCTGGCCGATGATTATTCTTCGCTGGCCCATCTGCCGGAACCGAAATTCACTCGCTTCCGCCTCGACCGCCTGGTGCAGGAAGTTGTCGAACTGCACGCCACTCAATTGGAACGATTCCGTTTCGAAAACCTCTGCAGTTCCGAGCCGCTCGAGATCACCGGCGATCCCGACCGCCTCCGCGAGGTCATTGTCAACCTGATAAAAAACGCCCTTGAATTCGCCCGCCCCGACGGACGCATCATCGTCGAAACCGCCCGCACGGCCGTCGCCGTCCGCTTCCTGATGGCCAATGAGAACCGCGACGATGCCCCATCCGCGGACGATCTGCGGCAGGCCACCCGTCCCTATGTCACCACCCGTCCCGGCGGGACCGGCCTGGGGCTGGCCATATCCGAAAAAATCATCATCGATCACGGCGGACGACTGAAACTGGAAAGCGATGGGAGGTTTACCCAGGCCTCGTTCGAAATTCCGGTCGATGGTCCGCCACAGGGAGCCGCCGTATGATTCTCATCGTCGACGATGAACCCGCCATCCGCTCGTCGCTGTCCTGCCTGTTGCAGGACGAAGGATACCAGACCATCGCGGTCGAGTCCGCCTTCCGGGCCGAAGAGGTCCTCTCCGCCCAACCGATCTCGCTTATCCTTCTCGATATCCAGATGCCGGGCAAGGACGGTCTGACGTTTCTCGATGAGAACCGCCGGCGCCTGACCGACATTCCGGTGATTATCATCTCCGGCCGCGGCGATATCCCCACCGCCGTGGCGGCGATCAAACTGGGCGCCGGCGACTATATTGAAAAACCGCTGGCTCCGGAACGGGTTCTGCTCACCGTCGCCCAGGCGATGCGGCTCTCCCGCTCGCGGCAAACCGAACAGAAGCTCGTCGGCCGCCTCCTCGACCGCTACCACATCATCGGCACCTCTCCGGCGGTCGGACGGATGCGGGACCTGATCGCCAGGGCGGCTGCCGCCGATGTCCCCGTCCTCATCACCGGCGAAAACGGCACCGGCAAAGAACTGGCCGCGCACCAGATTCATTATCTCTCCCGGCGCGGAAGCGAACCGCTGGTGACCGTCAATTGCCCGGCCATCCCGGAAACCCTTTTCGAGGCGGAACTGTTCGGCCATGTCCGGGGCGCCTTTACCGGCGCCCTCCGCGAACGTGCGGGACGATTCGAGAAAGCCTCCGGCGGTACCCTTTTCCTGGATGAAATCGGCGACCTTCCGCCGGGCACGCAGGGGAAACTCCTCCGCGTGCTGGAAACCGGCCAATACGAAAAGATCGGCTCGGATACCACCCAGCAATCGGATTTCCGTCTCCTGGCCGCCACCAATCGCAACCTGCAAGAAATGGTCGCTCAGAAAACCTTCCGAGAAGATCTCTATTACAGCCTCAATGTCCTGCCGATCGAGGTCCCCCCGTTGCGCCAGCGGATGGAAGACATCCCTGCGCTCTTGGATTTCTTCTGGGAGGAACTCGATGCTTCCGGCCGCTATACCCTCTCGGCTCCCGCCGCCGGAATCCTGGCTTCTTACGACTGGCCCGGAAACATTCGTCAATTGAAAAACGTCGCCGCCCGGATCGTCTTCGAATGCCCTCCCGGCGAGATCGGGCCGGCCGATATCGAACGGATTTACCATCAGCGGGAGGCGGTTGTCGCCTCGTCGTCGAATGCCGGTGAAACCGGCCTCGCCGCCGCCGTGCGGCAGTTCGAAACCGGCTACCTGACCCGTCTGTACCACAAGCATAACGGTAATATCGCCGCCATGGCCCGGGAATTGTCGATGGATCGCGGCAATCTCTCCCGCAAGTTGAAACAGCTTGGCATCGTGTAGGTTTCATCCGCTTCCTGCGGCCTCATCGTGTCATCTTTACACGCCGCCGCCGGTCGTTTTTTGCTAACATCCGGCCGGTTCATCGCTTATACTTTCGGCACGGCGCTTGATATCATCGCTGGTGTAACCTAAGGAGGATCCGATGGGAACGCGTATCTGGACAACCGTCATGGCCGGGATTGCCATCGCGGCGGCCTCAACGGTCATCGCCGAAGGTCCCTACACCCGCTATGAACCGAAATCCACGGCCGACACCGTGGCCGTGCTGGAGGTCGGCCGGCACCAATGGACGCTGACTGCCTTTCGCGACAGCCTACCCGAACGGTACACCTGTGAGGCCGCGCAGGTCAAGCGCACGGAAAGCGGCCTCCACCTCGGGACCGATATCATTCTTGATGACCGGGGAATCACCGCGCCGGGAATTCTTATCCCGATGGAAAAAATCGGCGCGCTGGACGTCGAGACGACCGGCGGGGGAGACATCACCCAAATCACCTTCCTCGCTCCCGAGATCGGACGCTCCGGAACCGCCCAGCGACCGCGCAAAGACCGCCTGTCGTTCTGGCTACCGGTGACCGTCGACAAGGAAGAGTTCATCCGTGGCTCGGTGGCCGCCTTCAACGGCGATGTCGATGTTCGCGGCGAGGTCAACCGAGACGTCATGGCCGTTTTCGGCGACATCCATATCTATGGCGGAGCGGTGGTGCGCGGCGATGTCATCGCCCTCAACGGCTCGGTCAAACTGGACCCGGAGGCCTCGGTCTACGGCGCCGTGATGTCCGCCGGCAAAGAAACCACCTCCCGCCGGCACCGCGCCGGGCGCTGGAAAACGCGGGACCAGGCGGTCACGTTCATCGGTGATGCCGCCTATAACCGGGTCGATGGGCTTCGTCTCATGGCCGGTCTTTCGTACGAGCATCCCGATTCCCTCATTCCTTCGTTCGAGGTGATGGGGGGATATGCCTTCTCCTCCGAGCGAGGACGGTACCGGCTGGGCCTCTCGCAGACCGTCCTGCGGGGGCCGGCCCCCGTAACCGTGGGGGGACGGATTTTCCGCCTGCTGAAATCGGACGACGACAAAATCATCGGCGAGTCCGAAAACTCGCTCTTCGCGCTCCTGGTCAATGAGGATTGGAAAGACTACTACGAGGCCGAGGGGGCCTATGGTTTCGTGACCTTCACCCCGATCCGCTGGGGAAACCTCGAAATCGGATACCTGTCGGAGAATCAGAAATGGCTCGATGCCCATCCCAAGCTCTGGTCGCTGTTCGGGAGCAAGGAATTCCGCGGGAATTTTTCCTCGGTGCCGTATCCGTTCCTGCCCGCCTCCCTGGCCGATTTCGACGACAAACAAGTGACCAGCCTCACAGTCACGGCGACGGCGGATACGCGCGACGACGAGAAAGATCCCGAGCGGGGCTGGATGGGCAGTCTGGCTTATGAATATTCGCCCGGCGACTGGAAAGGGGATTTCGATTTCGGGCGTTTCGAGGCCCGCCTGAAACGATACCAGCCGCTCAACCGGTACCTGGCGGTGCGTCTGACCGGGGCCTACGGCCGGGTCGACGGCGACCAGATTCCGCTCGACCGCCGTTTCTTCCTGGGCGGATTGGGGACCGTCCACGGCTACCGCCATAAGGCGTATCTGGGCAACGAGTATTTTCTCGTCAGCGCCGAGTACCGCTTCCGTATCCCGCGCTCCGAGACCGTACCGTTCATCCAGTTTGACGGCGGCAAGATCGGGGCCGATCGTATCTCGGGCAACGATCCCTGGTACAGCGCCATCGGCGTCGGTATCGCCTTCGGTCCCTCCTTCC